>NZ_RZPG01000152.1:0-388 GCF_004022765.1 Mesorhizobium sp. M6A.T.Cr.TU.014.01.1.1 | reverse complement strand
ATAGACGCCGACCTTCCAATCACGCCCGACAAGAAATAGCGCCAGTTTTTCGGCAAAGGTTTCAAAGCCGCCATGGGCCGCGGGTATGCCGCGGGTCCCCAGGATCAGAATGGCGGGGGTTTCTGGTTTCATGGCCGGCGGCACTTTCACATGTCTCATACATTAGATATTGCTTAATTTATAATGGGCAGATGGCAACTTCCGTGCCAGCTCCCGATTTCGGTATCCTGCGAGGGATCATCGCGCGGGGTTGTAAAAAAACGGTGTTGAAGCCGATGGTTGTTTCATTCTCGGTCAACCCTTCTGTGCGTAGCTGTATCGAAACGAAGCAATGCCTGGGGCGTACGGCCGGCAGTCGGGCGTATCGAACCAGGCATGATTCTTGCGG
>NZ_RZPG01000151.1:0-389 GCF_004022765.1 Mesorhizobium sp. M6A.T.Cr.TU.014.01.1.1 | reverse complement strand
CTGTCGGATAGCTGGGACGCGGAGGCATTGGTGGTGCAGAAGAGACATCACCAGTGTTCTCGGCTTGGGCTCGTGCCATGGCGTCCAGAAGTTCGGCTGGAGGCGTGATGCCTGAGAAGATCTGGACGGGTAGACGTAGGTCTATGGTAGTCGTTTGTGGCTGCATCTGGTTAGCTCACATGTAAACGCCCACGGACACGAAACGACTGACCATCGATCCAGGACCATCGTAGCGAATCCCTATGCGTGCGAAGATTTCATATGTGCGGGTAATATTGCAGGTCTCGAAACTAGGTGGTACAATATTCGACAAGGGCGTCTCGTTCCAGAGTCGAGCGTCAATCTCAGCCTCCAGCTCCGTCTCCTTGACGTTAGGTGCAGATGAATCT
>NZ_RZPG01000150.1:0-389 GCF_004022765.1 Mesorhizobium sp. M6A.T.Cr.TU.014.01.1.1 | reverse complement strand
GCGGGCGCGCGTTGCGCCGTTGTTTGCCGAATTCGGGCTTGCCGGCTTCGAGCGGCATTTTCCAGCGCAACTGTCCGGCGGTATGCGCCAGCGCGCGGCCTTGCTGCGCACGGTGGTGCAGCAACGCGACATGCTTTTGCTCGACGAGCCGTTCGGCGCTCTCGACGCGCTGACCCGCACGGCCATGCAGCGCTGGCTGGAACAGATGTGGCGGCATCATCGCTGGACGGCGCTCCTGATCACCCATGACGTGCGCGAAGCCGTGTTCCTGTCCGACCGCATCTATGTGCTGTCGGCGCGCCCGGCCCGCATCGTGCGTGAAATCAAGGTGCCGCTGCCGCGCCCGCGCAGCCTTGGCGGCGATGCCGCGCGCCAGGCAAGTACGCTCG
>NZ_RZPG01000149.1:0-390 GCF_004022765.1 Mesorhizobium sp. M6A.T.Cr.TU.014.01.1.1 | reverse complement strand
GATGGGTGGCACGATCATGGCGGCAAACCGGACCGACGGTTCGGGCGCGGTGTTCACCATCAAAATGCCCAGGCCGGCAAATCCGCCCAATTTCGACGCTTCGAATACCGACGACCACGACGTGGGTGACCTGGCATGACAAACTCGAACGTCAGGATATTGGTCGTCGATGACGAGCCGCCGATCCGCAAGCTACTGCGCGTCGGGCTCGGCAGCCAGGGCTACGCGATCAGCGAGGCGCCGAACGCCAGGGTGGCGATAGAGCTGATGGAGGCCGAGAAGCCGGACCTCGTCCTGCTCGACCTCGGGTTGCCCGGCATGAGCGGCCATGAGCTGCTGCGCAAATGGCGCGATGATGGTCTCGACATTCCAGTGGTCATGCTGTCCAGC
>NZ_RZPG01000148.1:0-390 GCF_004022765.1 Mesorhizobium sp. M6A.T.Cr.TU.014.01.1.1 | reverse complement strand
CTCCTACTTCCTTTAAAGCCTTAATGAAATGAGTTCTCATTAGCACAATAGTGATGAGTCTTGAACATGGAACAATTCTGATCTTACCTGATCTAGAGTTGATGATGCAAGACTTCATGTGTTCAAGTACAAAGTTTGGTAAATTTGTCTTGATCTTTTGATAGATGTTCCACATTAATCCCTTGTGGTGTTTGTTAACACGATCAACAGAGCCACCATTAGACACCACATATCCAATCAGAATCTTGAAGAGAACCCTATATATGGGCTTCAAATGTACTGACTTGAGATGTTAAAAAATTTCCTTGTTGATTTTAGAAGAGCCAACCTTGGACTCATATCCATTTTAAATTATCACGCCATCATCTAAGCATTTGGTAATAGCAACAA
>NZ_RZPG01000147.1:0-391 GCF_004022765.1 Mesorhizobium sp. M6A.T.Cr.TU.014.01.1.1 | reverse complement strand
GAGAATGTGCTGAGGGCACTTCAGAAAACAAGCCGGACACCATCATGACTCTGAACCGTTCGAACCCTGATTCAACCGGCGCCGCCGTTGAGTGGCTGTACCGCCTGAGCCAGCAGCCACACGACAAAATCACCGGCCCCCTGAGCGGCCTTACCTTTGCGGTTAAAGACAACATTGATGTTGCAGGCGTACCCACCACCGCAGGGTGCCCGGCGTTTGCTTATATGGCCGATACCCATGCCGGTGTGGTCGAGCGAATTCTCGGCGCCGGTGCATCACTGGAAGGCAAAACCAATCTGGACCAGTTCGCGTGCGGCCTCAATGGCACACGATCCCCATACGGCGCTGTTCCCAATGCCATCAACCCAGACATGATTTGTGGGGGATCGAG
>NZ_RZPG01000146.1:0-392 GCF_004022765.1 Mesorhizobium sp. M6A.T.Cr.TU.014.01.1.1 | reverse complement strand
CTGTTTTCGCTGCTGGCGTTGAATGTGACACGCCGGATCCGGCGCTGGAACACTGGGCAGACTTTGCAGCGCGCTTTGCTGGTCGCGGCCGTCTGCGGGCTGCTGGTTGCAGTGATCGGCATCGCCTCGGGCGGGCTGACCTTCGGCACCGGTTACGTGCAGGCACGGGGCGCCGTCGAAGGCACGCCGCTGCCATGGTTCTTCTTTGCCGAAAAGTTCCTGGCGGGACTGCTGTCGATGATCTCGGGCATTCCGGGCGGCATCTTCGCGCCCTCGCTGGCGGTCGGCGCCGGCATCGGCAGTTCGCTCGGCCTCCTCTTCGGCGCCAGCACGGGGGCTGCGGCACTGCTCGGCATGGCCGGCTATTTCGCCGGGGTGGTGCAGGCGCCGAT
>NZ_RZPG01000145.1:0-393 GCF_004022765.1 Mesorhizobium sp. M6A.T.Cr.TU.014.01.1.1 | reverse complement strand
GGTTTTGGATAAACAAGGGGTCCCAAGTAGATATATTGACATAGTTAAGGATATGTATGATGGAGCGATAGCTAGTGTTAGGACAACGGGGGGAGAGACAAATGAGTTTGCGATCACAGTAGTGTTGCACCAAGGGTCAACATTGAGTCCATACCTTTTTGTTTTAGTTATCGATGAGTTGACTAGGCACATACAGGAGGAAGTGGCATGGTGTATGCTATTTGCTGATGATGTTGTGTTGATTGATGAGACTAGAGAGGGGGTAAATGCCAAGTTAGAACTATGGAGGGGTGTTTTAGAATCAAAGGGTTTTAGGATAAGCCGGACTAAGACAGAATATATGGAATGCAAGTTTAGCCAAAATAGAAGTAAAAACGAGGGAGTAGTTAAAAT
>NZ_RZPG01000016.1:0-159856 GCF_004022765.1 Mesorhizobium sp. M6A.T.Cr.TU.014.01.1.1 | reverse complement strand
TGTTGCCAAGCGAGGTTTCGCCGTTCTGCGAGGCCCATTTATAGGCCATGTCAAAGGCAGGATTGGGAACCAGCCTTTCCCAGTGGTCCATCATGGTCTGCATCTGGGACGTCGTGGGCATGACATACGATCCGCCCGTATTGGTCGCCCAGCCGCCGCCGCCAAACGCCTGATAGACTGGAATGATCGCGCTCTGCGGGATGCCTGCTTCCAACGCCGCAGCCACGGCTCTATCAATGTAGTTGAAGTCCACCGCAGTCGTGCGCACGGGATAAGGGTTTATCCCATAATAGTCGATGCCTGTGTTGGCAGGATTGTAGGTGTTGGAATAGTCCGAATCTGCGAACGACCCCATGTCCATCAGGGTGATAAAAGTCTTGGCGCCCGGAAAATGGGAATGGATCCAGTCGGATTCCGCCTTCAGGTTGGCAGCGCTGACTTGGGTATGGTATCTGCCGGTGGGATCAGGCTCGTCGGTCAGGAAAAATCCCAAAACCTTCGGATTGCCGATGAGAGGCGTTACCTTGTCGATAAAGGACTGGGTTACCCCGTTGCTCTCGCCGAGCCAGATCAGGGCCTTCGAGCCATCCGGCAATGCGTTGACCGATGACGCGTATTGAAGATCGACCAGGTTGAAGCCAGTGGCCGCGGCCTGGGCCGCTGAGGCGCCCCAGGTGAAGTGCATTGTGGCCATGCGAATATCCTCGTCTGATTCGGAAGCCCCCGATCCCTGCCTACTCGACGGCCCATATTAGCGCCTAATCAATTAGCGACACGCCATTGATAGAATCATTGATCTTCGACGGAGCTGTCATTTGATTTGACTGACGGTCCGCGCCAGAGCATTCACGCTCGCCAAAGAGACAGGCTTCAAGGTGCAGTTTGTCCACCTGTCTCTGTAGGTGACCGCGGGCCCTGGCGCGGTCTCGTTTGCCGCTAGCTCCTTCAGGTCACAAAGAATGAGGCTGCGTTAAGCGACAGATCGGGTGAGAGAGTGGCGAACTGTGTTTGAGACGCACCGCCGATCCCGTCACTGTCGAAGGAGAGCGCTCCAGTCGAACTGTTGTAGATGATGTGGTCGGCGCTATCATCCGCGGCCTTACCCGCAAAGAAAGCGTCGGATGTGAGCGTGCCCAACTTGAGCCCGGCAAAAATCGCGTCGTCGAGGTGGATCCTGTTCTGGGACGAATTGAAGTCGGTAATCCTGTCGACATTGCCGTCACCAAGGGCGCTATTGAAGACAAAAATGTCGTTGCCGCCAAAGCCGCTCAACTTATCGGCACCGCCGCCGCCGTTGATGACGTTGGCGCCGGCATTGCCCTGGATGGTTTGGGCCAATTCGTTGCCGGTCAGGTTGATTGCCGTGGTGCCGGCGTCCTTCGTGGTGCCGAGGACTTCAATCGAAGAGCCGGCTGAGAGCACATAGCTCACAGAGGTCCACACCCTGTCTTGACCTTGGCCAGAGGACTCGACCACCTCGTCGCCGGCATTGTCGGCATAGTAATCGTCGTTGCCGCCAAAGCCGTTCAACTTGTCAGCACCGCCGCCGCCGTTGATGACGTTGGCGCCGGCATTGCCCTGGATGGTTTGGGCCAATTCGTTGCCGGTGAGGTTGATCGCCGTGGTGCCGGCGTCCTCAGTGGTGCCAAGGACTTCAATCGACGAGCCGGCTGAGAGCGCATAGTCCACAGCGGTCCACACCCTGTCTTGACCTTGGCCAGCGGACTCGATCACCCTATCGCCGGCATTGTCGACATAGTAATCGTCGTTGCCGCCATCAGGCACGGGAGTAGGAGTAGGCGTAGCAAGGTCGGGCACGGGCGTAGGCGTAGCAAGGTCGGGCACGGGCGTAGGCGTAGCAACGTCAGGCACGGGCGTAGGCGTAGCGACGTCAGGCACGGGGGTAGGCGTAGCAAGGTTGTGTTCCCGGAAAACAGCCTGCAGCTCCGGTGAGCTCTCGAGCGCGGTATCGCCTTCCTGTGAACCCCAGGCGTAGGCAAAGTCGAAGGCGGGATCGGGAACCAGCTGTTCCCAGTGGTCCATCATCGTCTCCAGCTGATCCGTCGTCGGCATGACATATTTGCCGCCCGTGTTGGTCGTATAATTGCCGCCGCCAAACGTCTGGTAGACCGGAACGATCTGGCTGGTCGGGATGCCCGACTCCACCGCTGCAGCCACGGTTCTGTCGATCATGTCGTAGTCGACCGTGTCTGTGCCCGTGCGCACCGGATATGGATCTATTCCGAACAGATCGATATGCGTGTTGTCATAGTTGTAGGTATTGGAAAAATCCGGCTCGGCGGCAGACCCCATGTCCATCGCGGTGATGAAGGTCTTGGCTTCTGGCATACGAGAGTGGATCCAGTCGGATTCGGCTTTCAGATCCTCAGCGTCTACCTGTGTGTGGTATTGGCCGGTGGGATCCGGCTCGTCGACGAGAAAAAACCCAAAAACCTTCGGATTGCCAAGGAAGGGGGTGACTTTGTCGATAAAGGACTGGGTTACGCCCTCGCCCTCGTTGAGCCAGACCATAGCCTTCGTGCCATCCGGCAGCTCGTTGACCTGATCAACGTATTGAACGTCAACCAGATTGAAGCCGGCGCTTGCGACTTCGGTGGCGGATCCACCCGCTGCAAAATGAAGTGCCATTTATATTCCTTTTTCTTAGCGCCCCGCGGTGCCTGCCTACTAGATGGCGTATATTAGCAACAAATCAAATACCCGCACCCTTCTGATAGATTCGTTGATCGCCGACAGGATTGCCGCACGGAAGCGAAAATTCTACTTATGACAACCGACCGGTTCGAGATCAAAAAAAGCGGTTTTTCATCGCAGTCTCTAAACGCCTATTAAGATAAATTATATTTTCAGCGAATTGATCTTGGTAACTATTTATATGAACTTGCCTTCAAAAATACTTTGCTATGAGTGGTTTGGCTTTTAATATGATTTGGACGGCGCCGAAGCTGGTAGGTTATGATGGTGCCTTGGCGGTGCTGACCCCGCTGAAGTGGCGTGGCAAAAATCGGATTTTTGACTGCCGACAACTAGAGGCCATAAATAGAACGGCAGGCAGAATAGCTCTTCTGCACAATATGCGCACTTGCCTGCGAGCAAATCCGATCACGTTAAGCTAGGTTCTGGGCCGGGCCATGTCCTCTGCTGTCGCAACCAAATTTGTTGTGGACACAGTGGGCGGGTGCTCGCTTACAACCGATAAAACTAAGGTTGCCGACATCGGAGTAGTCGAGTTTGGCTTAGCTGCCAGTCGCGGGAAGGCAGCCAAGACGGATGTGACTGTGATGCGGCTCAACCAGCATACCTAGGCACCGGCCCAGACGGAGGTCTAACAACCGACGGCTGTCGGAAGCGCAGTATTCGGTTGCCCGCCCATGGGCGAATGTGCCCGCAGGATTCCTCAACTTCCACGCGTAAATGACCCCGCCGCCCCCTCATTGCGCAGGAGGATATGCGCGTCAAGACGGCCCGCCATACGGTCTCGGTACCACACCTGTGCAGGTCCTTGGTGCGGATTGTCGCGCCAAGCCGGGAGACCTAACGGCCTGAAGCTCGCAACACCTTGATCCAAATGCGGTTTGCCTCATTCAAACAGACGAGGACAGTAGGCAAGCCTGCCCTTACCGTGACTTGGCATCTTACGCGCAGAAGAAGCGAAACCAAGATCATGAAGGCAGAAGCAAAAGCCGGCCACTTCCCGCGATTGGGAGACGGCGCATGGTCGGGAGAGGCAGGATGAACCCGCATCTCATGTGCGTGGGAGGCGAGGATCACGCCTTAAGAATTCCGTTCCTGATGTCGCTGCGCGAAAGGGGTTTTCGGGTCACTGCCGTCTCCAGTGGTGCTGAAGCCGCGTTTTTGCGACATGGCATTCCGCATCGCAGCTATGGTTTCGACCGATTTGCCAGCAGTAGCGGGGGATGGGGGGCCATCAGAGCGATTCGAAAATTAATGTCGGAACTGCGACCGGACATTGTCCAAAGTTTCGACACCAAGCCGAACCTGCTGACGCCGCTTGCGGCGCGCGGGAAGGTTCCAGTGATCCGCACGATCAATGGTCTGGGCTGGACATTCTCGTCGCTGGAGCCACGGGCTCTGGCCCTACGTCCAATCTTTTGCGGACTGCAATGGCTCTCGTCCTTCTGGACGGCTGCGACGGTCTTCCAAAATCAGGACGATCAGGCTTTCTTTGAGCGCTACCGACTAATCCGACGCGGCAGCGGGCGGCTGATCCGCAGTTCTGGAATCGACGTCGATGCGTTCGCCATGGCAAGGCACCTTGCCCCGTCGGCGATGAAAATGCGCGAAGAGTTTGGGCTCCAGTCCGCCGAAGTCGTAATTTTTGTCGGCCGGCTGACCCGCCAGAAGGGCATCCCGACACTCCTCAAAGCAGTTCCACGCATCCTGTCGAAAAGGCCTGATGCACGTTTCGTGCTTGTCGGCCCATGGGAATCTGAGGGGCCCTTTGCCGTCGATAAATCGGATATCGATCAATATGCACCCCATGTCATAGCCTTGGGTCCACGACGCGATGTTCCAGCCCTTCTTGGCATGGCCGATCTGTTCGCCTTTCCGACGCAATATCGGGAAGGGATTCCGCGCGTCTTGCTCGAGGCAGGACTGGCGGGATTGCCTATCGTCGCCTCAAGGATGCCTGGCTGCAATGACGTGGTTGAGGACGGATGGAACGGCTATCTCGTCCCACCGCACGATGCTGATGGGCTTGCGTCTCGAATAATAGACATCTTGTCCGACCGCGGCCGTGGAAAGGTCATGGGCGGTCGTTCCGTCGAACTGGTCCGGGAGCAGTTCGCGCTGCCGCGGGTGGTCGATCAGTATTGCGATCTGTACAAAAATGTCCTTAGCGCCGAATCCCACGGCGGTCTTGCTCGACCGGCGTCCCCGGTCTTGCTCAAAGAAAATGCCGCAAACCGCGAATTGGGTGGAGCGCCCCGATGATCCGGAGCGCGTTGCTGGCCGCCGGCATTTCGATGGGCTATGCGGCGCAGATCAGTGTTCCGGGACTGCACCTCGGATATACCGAATTGTTCCTATCGCTCTGGATCATGCTGTCGATCGGGCGCGTAGTCGTTGGTGGTCGCCTGGAGGCGACGCCGGCCCTGTTCCGTCTTGTGACCTTCTGGCTGATCATGACGTTTGCTCAGGGGGTCGGGGCCATTGTCGGTTTGCTGACCACGACGGTTCTGGACCTCTCGGGACCGATTCACGACACAATGGCCTACCTGCTGTTGGCCAGCGTCACCTGCCTGGCCGCTGCGGAGCCCGACGCTGGTCGCCATCTGCGCCGCACTGCCTGGTGGGCGATCGGGATAGTGAGTGCATGCTTTACCTTTCAGTTGGCACTTGGGTGGGGTTGGATCCACCAATCCGGTGTCAATCCCTGGTTCTGGGATCGCTTCACCGGCTGGTCCGAGAATCCGAACCAACTCGCGATCTATTGTGCACTTTTTGGCCCCCTGGCCTTACATCTTGCGACGACCACAAGCAGTCCATGGGGAAGGTTGTTTGGGTTCAGCAGCCTTGTACTGACCGTCTATGTCGGAAGGCTGACAAGGAGTGATGCGTATCTTCTTACAAGCGTCCTGACCTGCCTGATATTTCTAGGGCTGCGGGTTCGGACATGGCTCACGACCGGTGACAAGGTCGGCGTTTCCCGGCAAGTCGCCGTGCTCTTGATGATCGGCTTCCTCCCCCTGGCGATGTCGATGACGCCTTACGTGCTCAAGGACATGAGCAGCGTCGAAAATTTCGCCAAGAGCCTCAGCAAGGGGGGGGGCGGCGAGGAGACCGCCTCAACCGCTACACTTCGCGTCAGGCTCTGGGGTGATGCAGTCTACAAGGGCGTGACGTCAGCGTCACTTGGCCTCGGTCCCGGCCCGCATGTGGCCCGCCCCTCCGTCTACTATCGGCAGTTTCTGCCCGAACCTTTCGAGGCCCACAACACGGTACTCGATCTGTACACTCAAGGTGGTCTGATTGCGATCCTGGCCCTGTTTTGGATCGTCGGCTCGGCCGCCATGTCAGCATGGCGTGCGAAGCTCGACGCGCTTTTTGCGCTGGTGGTGGCGATCATGATTTACGGGTTTCCGCACCTGATCATCCGCCACCCGATCGTTTGGTTTGGGCTGACCCTCTGTCTCGTTGCCGGAACGCCGCGAGCAGCTTCGGTAGCTTCTAGAAAAACATCCACGGACTTGGGGTGACGGGATGTGTGGGATCACCGGAATTCTTCTTGCAACCGATGCGGCCAGTGCGAAGCCGCTGAGGGCAATAGCGCAAATGACGACAGCCCTTCGTCATCGTGGGCCTGATGGCTACGGCTTCTGGCGAGATCGGGAAGCCGGCGTTGCCTTCGGCCACAGGCGTTTGGCCATCGTCGACTTGTCGGAAGCAGGACACCAGCCGATGCATTCGGCAACTGGCCGATATGCCATCACCTTTAACGGCGAAATATACAATTTCCACGACCTGCGCCGCGAACTTGAAGGCGCGGGCCATCGTTTCCGCAGCACCTGCGATACCGAGGTCTTGCTGTGCGCGATTGAGAGTTGGGGGCTCGATGCCGCACTCAAGCGCTTCGCCGGCATGTTCGCCTTTGGATTGTGGGACAGGGAGACCAGGACCCTTCATCTCGCCCGCGATCGAATGGGCAAGAAGCCGCTTTACGTTGCTTCAACACGCGACGCGCTCGTTTTTGCCTCCGAGTTGAAGGCGATCAACTGCTTTCCAGGTTTCTGTCAGGAACTCGATCTCGATGTCGCCACGACGATGCTGTCGAGGGGATGGGTACCGGATGACAAGTGCATCTGGCGAGGCGTATTCAAGTTGCCGCCTGGTTCGGTACTGTCCGTAACGGCCGCAAATTTTACCGAGGCGCGCAGTGCCGCGTCGCTTTCGGATCGCATCCGGTACTGGTGGTCGCTGGCCGACACCGCCACGAAGGGTAGGGCGGACCCGATTGTCGGCACCGATGAAGAACTGACGAATGAGCTCGATGTCCTGCTTCGACTTGCCGTTCGGGAGCGCATGATCGCTGACGTCCCGCTGGGAGCCTTCCTGTCGGGGGGGATAGACAGTTCAGCCGTTGTTGCCCTGATGCAAGCGCAGTCGGAGAAGCCGGTGCGCACATTCACCATAGCTTTCGGAGAGTGCGGGTTCGATGAGGCTCCGCACGCTGCGGCGGTCGCCCGACATCTGGGCACCGACCATACCGAACTCCACCTTTCCAGCGCGGCCGCGCAGGAGGTCATTCCAGAACTGCCGCAAATTTGGGACGAACCGTTCGGCGACGAATCGCAGATACCAACTCTGCTCGTGGCGAGGCTCGCTCGCCAGCACGTTACGGTGGCTCTGACGGGCGACGGCGGCGACGAATGCTTCGCCGGCTACGCTCGCCACCTTATGGCAGCTCGAGCGAGACGACTGCATACGCTGCCGTCGCCGCTGCGTCAGACGCTTGCTGCAGGTGTTGGATTGCTTGCTCGTGCAGCCCGTCACGATCTCGTCGGTAAGCTGCCGCTTTCGGTGCATGCCCGGCACGCGCTGCGGAGCGACCGGTTGGATCGCCTGGCTCGGCTGCTCGCAGCGGCAGATGAGAACGAATTGTATCAGCGGCTCAGTGGATCATCGACCGAGAACCTCACCCATCAGAAAACACCCGTATCGGTTCAGGGCGAACCTCCGTTTGATGATCTGCTGTCCCGTCTCTTGTACGATGACATGGTCGGCTACCTGCCTGGCGACATAATGGTGAAGCTGGATCGCGCCAGCATGGCCGCCGGCCTCGAGGGACGATGCCCGCTTCTCGACCATCGCGTTGTCGACTTCGCCTGGCGCCTACCGGCGGACGTAATGGTGCGCCACGGCAAAGGCAAGTGGCTCCTTCGTCAGTTGCTGCATCGGTATGTTCCCGAGCGGCTGATCGATCGTCCGAAGCAAGGTTTCGATGTTCCCATAGCAGTCTGGCTGAGAGGTCCGCTGCGCATCTGGGCCAGCGATGTTCTCACCGACATGCGCCTCTCCGGAGACGGGATATTCGACTTTGCAAAGGTCGAGGCGTGCTGGCGAGATCACTTGGATGGAAGGCAGGATCATTCTCGTGATTTGTGGGCGGCGTTGATGTTCCAGGCCTGGCGCAACGAGGCCCGTAGGGCACCGGCGCCAGCAACGGACCTGCGTCGCGTGTTCGAACTGGCAGGAGTGTAAGATGGAAGGTTCCATAGTCAGCCGCAAGCAACTTCCGCGCGCCACTGAGATGCACGTTGCCGCGCACGAGACCAGGCCGCGCATGAGGCGCCCGCTGCCTGAGCCGATGGACACGCAGGCCCCGATCCATCAGCTACTCACGACCATCGCGAGGAGAAAATGGTTCCTGCTCGCCATGGTAGCCCTGGGCGGTGTTTTGGCCGGGCTTGCGGGTTTGGCAGTTCCCGTCGGGTATGAGGCGAGCACGCAAGTTATTCTCGATGCTCCGAGCAGGAACGGGCCCGCCGGCGCGGAACCCGCCTCGGAGATGCTGGATGCCAGCATTGACGACAATATAACCATGCTGTTGTCGCAAGGAAACCTGCGACGCGTGATGGCAGCGCTGCGCAAGACGGAGGCTGGCAGTACTGCTGAACAAGGTGATGCCGGAACTGGAAATTCTCGTCCCAACCCCGCTCGTGGCGACCGGCCGAATTTGCGCTCATTTGCAGACGGTCTGTTGGGCGGAATTTTGCCGCAGAGCAAGCCGGACGCTGCGGATGCGGCTGAACTAAAGGCGTTGCGGAAGGGCATGAGGGTTGGCCAGGAGCTGCGATCGAGAGTCATCAGCATAGGCTTTACCGATCCGGATCCGGCGCGAGCCGCAATGGTAGCTAATACATTCGCCCAATCGTACATCGACGATCTCGCAAAGAGACGTCAGGCAGCGGACAGAGTGGAACTCACCTCGATAGTCGCTGCCCTGCCAGGTGTGCAACGCGATCTGGCAGCAGCGACCGATCGCCTGGAAAAGTATCGGCTGAGCCATGGTGCAATCGACCAAGGTGCTGCGGACAACGCCGCTAAGGAGACGGCTGAACTCAGCCAGCAGATTTCCTTGTCGAAAGCAGATCTCTCCGCCACGGAATCTCGCCTTCGACGTATTCAGGAACTGCGAAAGGAGGGGGCATCGGTCGCCTCGCTCGCTCAAGCCATCGGATCGCCGGTGTTGGCCGAATTGGCGGCTCGCCAGGCCAATGATGCGGCAGATAAAAATCTGCGCGATGCGATCAATCGCGAGATCGAACAAGCCACCGCTCGGATCGCAGCGGAGGCCAGCATCTACCGTGCCCAAATTGCAGCTCTGGAAAGCCGCAAGGATGTGCTCGATGCGGTTGTGGCCGATACCGCGGGCCGGCTGTCCGGGCTGCGTGCGCTGGAGCCGCCGGTCAGTATCTTGACGCAACGATACAACCAGCTTCTGACCCAACAACAGGAATTGATACGGCGCATCGCAACTCCCTCGGCCGGAGTGTCGGTCCTTTCGGCGGCATGGCCGCCGACGAATCCAAAGACCCTGTCGCCGATTTTCCTTATTCCACCCGGTATGGTTGTGTTTGGGCTTCTTGGCGGCGTCTTCGTTGTTATTCGCAACCGCCTCGATCAGACCTTGCGCGGCGAGGCCGAAACTGAAGCAGCGCTCGGGGTTCCATGCTTGGGGCTGATACCACAAGCTCCCACGATGCACGCCAAGCGGCTGAAGCAGCTGGTTTTAGCGCAGCAGAGGTCCAGATACAGCCGCGCCGTGACGTCCCTGCTTATCGCCGCGGCGCCCAAGCAAGCGGGGGATCGCTCGTCGCACGTCATTCTCGTAACGTCCAGCGTCCAGGATGATGGCAAGACCGAGCTTGCATGGAGCCTGGCCTTGGCAGCCACCCGACTGGGGGGACGAGTGCTTTTCCTCGATCTTGACCGTACGGGCGCCCGCCTCACGAACGAATTCCTGGACGAATTCAAGGCTCTCAAGCCTCACTTTTTCTTCGGAGACTATGTGAGTGAACGCTGTGCCTTGCGCGATGCAATCGCGGGAATGCCTGAAATCGGAATCGACTTCATGGCTCTCGCACCCTCGGAGGATCTGCTGGCATTGCTTTCCACGGCCGACAGTTCCCTGTTCACGGATGAGTTGCACTCGATCTACAGCGTCGTCATCATAAATGGACCGGTGGGACTTGGAGGACCGGAGGCCGGGCTTCTGACTGGCTGGGCTGATGCGGTTCTTTTCGCCGTTCGCTGGGGCAGGACGCGACGCAGCATGGCGCGTGGGGTTTTGGAAACGCTTGCGAGCGATGCGTCGGTTTCGGTCCCTGTGGGGAGCGTTCTCACGCAGGTTAATCTCAAGAAGCATGCCAGTTACCAGTTCAGGGACAGTGCTGATCTTTTGCTTGAGGAACCATCATGAGCGTCACAAGCGGACGTCGAAGCAACGACGGTCGCGGAAATCGCGCGGGTATTGCCACGATCGGATTGGACCCATGATCATTGAACTCTTCGGACCGCCTGGATCCGGCAAGAGAACGTTCGCTCACGCCCTTGCCCGGCGACTGCGCGGGGAGGGGTACCAGGTCACGGTCGCCCTCAGTCACCGTCCTCGCGAGAGGGGATCGAGCGTCGATCTCGGAATCTTCCTGGCAATTTTCAGGATCATATCGGCAATATTTTCAACATCAAAAATCCTGCTTTCTCCAAGAGGCAGGATCAAGGATCTTTCAACGTCCCTTTCCATAATAAGAATGATGCCGCCAAAAAAACGAATATGGCGAGCTCGGCTCTGGCAGCACATTTTGAAGCTTTCGCGCCGCTGGGATGAGGCGAAGCAATCCAGAGATGTGGTCATATTCGATCAGGGCTACGTCCAGGCGATCGCGTCGCTGGCAATGTTCAATGGAACCGCAGACAGGGCCGCCCTCGCAAAGGCGCTCAGCCTCGCGCCCGCGGCTGATTTCACGCTCAGAGTTGTTGCGCCACGCGCGATCGTGGAGACACGCTTGCAGCAGCGGATGGAGCATGAAGCGCCTGCGGAACGAATTTTCGAGGCAGACTTTGACACAAACATGCGCGCTTTTGGGGTGTTTCAAAGCATAAATGAAATCCTTGTCGCGTCCGACCGAAAAGTCATTCCGATCCGAACTCTCGACGATGAGTCGTCGTTAGAAGGCATTCAATGTGTCGAGCGGAAGATAATCTCGAAAATTGTGGAAGCCGGAGGTGGACCTGCGGCCAAAGCCAGCCAAGACCACGAGACATTCGACGCTGACCCAAGCGACATCGACGATTGTAATCCTGTGAAGACCGCACGAACCTCTGTGGCCTCTCTTGCCGCGGTGGATATAGTTTTGTCTCACAAGAAAGACATGGGCCGGAGCCTCGGCTACGCCAGTATTTTCGCTCTGATGATCTATATCGGCGGTGCTGGGTTGACCAGCTTGGCGCAGTTGTTGATTGCCCGCCTCGTCGGTTCCACCAGCTATGGCATCTATTCCTATGTCCTGGCCTGGACCTCCGTGCTCGGCTATCTTGCAACGCTTGGTTTCAATATTTCCTTACTGCGCTTCGTGTCCACCTATAGGGCAAACGGGCGGCTTGACCTGGCACATGGTGTAGTCAGGTTCGCTCTGCAAAGATCGCTGGCGGCGGCGACACTGTTCGGCATGATCGGCGCCGTTCTGATCTTTTTCTTTTCAGATCCCTCCCACAAGGAACTTGAAATCAGCCAGCTCCTTGGCATGGCCGCGGTCCCTTTGGTCACCGCCTCCGCATTGGGCGCAGCACTTATCCGTGCCTTCGGCGGTGGTGTCTCAGCCCTTTTGCCTGAACGCATCGTGCGCGACGGCCTGTTGTTGATGTTGCTGGGAGTCGCGGCCTTTTCCGGATCATGGACCCTCAACGCACCCTTGGTGATGCAGGCGGTGCTGGCAAGTTCGGGCATCACGGTCGGACTGGTGTTCATCATGGTGGCAAAATTTCAGCCGCCTGGCTTGCGGCACACTCAACCCAGCGACGCGTCGCAAGAGTGGTGGGCGGCGGTTCCACCAATCATGCTCATGGCTGGGCTCGATATTTTCATCAGTCGGGCTGGGGTTATGGTGCTCGGCTGGACAGGTCATATTCGAGACGCAGGAATCTTCGCCTTGGGACTGAACGTCGCGTTGCTTGTGAGTCTTGCCCTCGTGGCCGTCGGCGTGATGTTTTCGCCGGCAGCGGCTGCCCTTCATACCCGAGGCGATCGGAAGGGTCTGCAGCAGTTGTTTTCACGAGCCGCCATACTTTCCGCTGCCGGCGCCATAGCGATGGCTATCCCGCTGGTTGTGATTGTTAAACCTCTCATGAACTGGTTCGGTGACGATTTCAGCACAGGAGCACCCATCGCGCGGGTGCTGATCTTCGGGTATGTCTTTGTCGCGCTGTGCGGGCCCCAGCTGAATCTCTTGACCATGACCGGAAACGAATGGGCAGCAGCAGCAGCCATGATCGTTGGCGCGACTGCCGGCATCATAGGCTGTGCGGCAGGAATCGAGCTTTACGGTCCGCTGGGCGCCGCAGTAGGTTTGGCGCTTGCATTGGCCGTTTGGAACGTGGTTATGGCAATCTATATCAGCAAACGACTGAAGATCATGCCTGCGCTGATCTTTGCGCTAGCGTCGTTCAGAACAAACGCAGTCGACGGCCGGCAACGGTATTGGTTCATGCGCTGATCGCGCGAGAGTATCGCCACCAACGGATTCGACCCCATGATCATTGAGATCTTCGGACCGCCCGGATCTGGCAAGACAACGTTTGCTCACGAGCTTGCCCGGCGACTGCGCAGGGAAGGATACCACGCCGAGGTTGTCCTCAGTTACCAGCCTAGCACCAGGGAAGGAAGGTTCGATCTGGGAATCTTCCTGTTCATTTCCAGAATTCTGGCTGCGGTATTTTCAACTTCAAAAATATTGCTTTCTCCGAGAGGAAGAAGCAATCTTTCGACATCCCTTTCCATGATCAGAATTCTTCCGCCAAAAAAACGAATGTGGCGCGCCCGGCTCGGGCAATATATATTGAAGCTTTCGCGCTGCTGGGATCAAGCGAAGCAATCTAGAGACGTAATAATATTCGATCAGGGCTATATCCAAGTGATTGGGTCCCTGGCAATGTTCAACGAAACCGCAGACAATGTCACGCTTGCAAAGGCGCTCAGCCTAGCGCCAGTCGCCGATTTCACGCTCCGAGTTGTGGTGCCACAAACGATCGTGGAGACACGCTTGCTGCAGCGGATGGAGCATGAACCGCCTGCAGAGCGAATTTTCGAGGCAGATCTCGATACGAACCTTCGCGCTTTTGGGGTGTTTCAAACCATAAATGACATTCTCGTGCAATCGAACCGAAAAATAATTCCAATCGAAACGCTCAGCAACCAATCATCGTTAGAGAGCATTCAGTCAGTCGAGCAGAAAATAATCTCGAAGATCTTGCAGACCGGAGGTGGACCTACGGCCAAACGCGGCCAAGGCCATGAAAGGCTCGACGCTGACGCAAGCGATATTGACCATCGCAGCGATCCGAAGTCCACCCGAGTCTCCGCGGCCTCCACTGCTCCAGCGGATATAGTTTTGCCCTACAACGAAGACATGGGTCGGAGCTTTGGCTACGCCAGCATCTTCGCTCTTTTGATCTATATCGGTGGTGCGGGGTTGACCAGCTTGGGCGCAGCTGTTGATTGCGCTGTAGCCAGGTTTGCTCTGCAAAGATCCCTGGCGGCGGCGACACTGTTCGGCATGATCCGCCGCTTTGACCTTTTTCTTTTCAGATACTGCTCGCAAGGAACTTGAAATCAGTCAAATTCTTGGCATGGCAGCAGTGCAACTGTTGGCCCCCGAGCGTCAGCGGCGGGGTCTCTAACGGGACAACACGTTCAAACCGAATTCGAAGGGCAACTTACTGGAACAGTTCCAAATTCCGGTTGCCTGAATCCTGTTGGATGCCGGCGCCCGGATCCCGAAAAGCGCAAACCGGCTTTCAGGAAGGATCATGGCAAAATAACAAGTTTAGAGTTCCATCCCTATCGGGATGGAACATGCTCTAGGCGGCGGCCCCTTATGGCAAGACCGAAATGCGCCCCAGAAGAGCCACCAGTTCCGCCTGACGTCTCGTCTCTGTCTTGGCGAAAAGCGAGGCAAGCTGTGAGCGGATCGTTGTGCGGCTGAGGCGCCAACTGCGGGCGATCTCCAACGGCGCATCGCCCTGAGCCAAGCGCAACGCCAGGTGTGTTTCTGCGCTCGTCAAGCCAAACATCCTTTGCAGTGTCTGAGGATTTGGTCCCGATCTGTTCTCACGGTCCAGCAATGCCACGATGCTGGTTCCGTCAGGAGCGATAAGTCCGTTCTCTTTCAGTATCACCGGCCTGTCGCCTCTGCTGCGGATCACCACCCAAGACAATGAGCCCGGCAGGAAATGAGCCGGAACATTTGCGATCAGCCGCCTTAGAGCTATCGAAAGCCCACCGGCTGTTTCAGCCGCTTCGCCCTGGCGCTCCAGCGTGGTTTGAGCGGCTGCGTTCCATTCGATTACTTTTCTTTCGCGGTTCAGCACGAGATAGCCACAGCCGATGCGATCAAGCATGCCGGTGATGGATTCCAGGCTGCGTCTCCTTGGTTCGTCGACCCCTGCGTCCGCACGATCTGCTGCACGCGCTGAAGGATAAGCATATGAGGGCCGCGCCATCTTCGCCTCAGCGTTATACTTGGCGCCCATCGCAATGTATCGGTTGCCCGCAACAGCATCACTGTGTCTATCGATCAGAGTCATTTTTCCAACCTTCCCCAAGGTTCACTATCCCGAAACAAATTATTCGGGATTTACAAACAAACTTTTATGTATAGGGCTCACAAGAATGGGCCCTATCTAACTTAAAATTCGATATATTCTGAGGAGTTCTGACCAAGTCATGCTCCCCCGCCCTGATAAAATGCGCGCTGTGATAGTGGTATGGCAATCCGGCAGTCGTACTAGGTTGTACGTTTTTTGCTCTAGTCTCGACGGCCTAGTTAAAAGGTTGTAGCCTATGCCTATGAACTCGCATTCTCGCAGGTGGAATTCGGACCCGTCAGCCAGATTGCTAACTCATATTGCGTCCGCATCGGTACTAGTCGCCACACTGATATTCGAAACAAAAGCGTCAGTATACATTGGGGAAGGCTCAAGTTTTCTAGAGTTTATTCCAGCTATTATTATCATTTCCTATCTTGAAGACCGCGCGCCCGCGCTTGCCGCGACGATCCTGATGGTGGCAGCCGGCCTATGGGCACGGGGCACCCTGCATGGTCAGATCTCCAGCGAAGATTGGGCGCGCGCCATCCTGCTTCTGGTTTCGGGCGGGGTGATTGCCATGACGTTCCATCGGCTGCGCCAGGACTTGCGTGAGCTGCTGGAAATCGCCGAGGTCAGGCTCTCCGCCGTCGAAGCAACCGAGAGCCGCTACCGTTGGGCCTTCGAACGTGCTGCCATGGGATTTGCAAACACCAACGAGGATGGTGAGCTGCTGCAATCCAACAGACGTCTTTGTGAGATGACAGGTTACAAGGAGGAGGAGCTTGCCCATTTGCGGCTCAGGACACTCGTTCATCCGGCCGACCGCGATGCCTTGGCGCAGTTGTTGGCGGGCCTGGGTAACGACAGTGCTTCGTTCGCTTCGGAGGTTCGTCTGACACGAAAGGACGGCACGGCATTCTGGGCTCGGCTAACCCTGTCTTCGTCCATGCCCGATGGGGTGCTCTCAGAGAGCATCTTCGTGGTGGTCGACGATATTTCGGAACGGCGGGCTGCACACGAAGCGCTTCGGGCTCAGAAGGAGTGGCTAGATCTCGCTTTGTCTGCTGGACGCCTGGCCACGTGGCGGATCGATCTTAAAGACGGGATCGTCACCGGCTCGGGCACGTTCTGGGACATTCTCGGGCTGCCCCCAGCGGCTAGCCGCCGCCTCGAGGACCTGACGGCCGTCATTCATCCGGCGGACTGGCCAAAGCTGTTGGCATCAAGAAAGCTCGCATCGGTCACGAACTACGACGTCGAGATTCGCGTCCGACGACCGGACGGCCATATCCGCTGGGTTGCCTTACGCGGAAGGGAAGAGAAATACGATGATCGTCTACAGCGGCTCGGAGTGGCCGCCGACCTGACGGAGCGACGACAAACCACACTGCTGCGCGCCGCGGCAAAGAAGCGGGAGCGCATTATGCTGGAACAACGTCACAGATTCAGCAACCTGTTCCCAGTGATCACGGCGCTCGTGAACATGGTCGATGTTCCCGAAAACAATGTCGCCAAGTACAAGGAGACGCTCATCGACCGGATTCGTGCGCTCGAAGCAACGCATCTGCTGCTGTCACGCAACGGCAATGCGTCGGGGATGCTCCACGATCTCGTTGTCCAGGAGTTGCAGCCGTATATGGGGACACGCGACATATCGATCAGCGGTCCCTCCGTGGTGATATCAGGCGGCGCCGCCGAGAGCTTTGCGATGATTGTTCACGAGCTGACGACCAATTCCTTGAAACATGGAGCGCTTGGCGATCCAAAAGGCCGGATCGAAGTAAATTGGACGTTCGCATCGGAAGATGCGGGCAGTGACATCGTGTTCAATTGGGTGGAATCGGGGCGGCGGCGGACTTCAAGCGTTGTCCGTCATGGTTTTGGTTCCATGATAATCGGGGTGGATGGGGCGCCGCTTGTCGGTCACTCCCCCAAGCTGGAAATATCGGATCGCGGGCTCCGATATTCGCTACGGCTGTCACGCAAGGAAATCGGCCCCTAACGCATCCGCTCAAACATCGGCCCAAAAATCGAAATCGATTTTTGGAAAGCACGATGCGTAGAGCGTCCTGTGCGCGCCCAAAAGGAAGCGCGGCGCTCTAATTGATATTGTTGACATTGCTCGTAAGCCAGGTCTTCAGCATCACGGCAGCTTCGGTCCGATTGCGTACGCCAAGCTCACGCAGAACCGCAGCGGCATGGATTTTCGTCGTCGCTTCCGCGATTTCCAGATCGCGCGCGATTTCCTTGTTCGAATACCCTTCCGCCATCAGCTTGAGGACTTCCTTTTGCCTCGAGGTCAGCCTGCCCAGATTGCCGCTGGTGGTACGTCGATGTGGGATCTGCTCAGGGGGCGTAGGTGCGTGAGTTGCTTGCGCTGCACCCGGGCGTGAAAGAAGTGCAGGGACGTAGATGCGGCCCGAGAGAATTTCGTTGACGGCCATAACGACCTCCTCGTCTCTCTGCGACTTAACGATATAGCCGTGAAGTCCGATCGAAAGAGCCGTCAGTATCTCCGAGCGTGAATCGTTCCCGGAAACGATCGCAAATCGTGTATCCGGATAAGCCGACAGAATGCCGCTGAGCACTTCCTGATTGAACAATCCCGGCATGTTCAGGTCCAGGATCGCAAGATCAACGGACGCCTGTTCCGCCAGCAGACTAAGTACGGCATCGAAACACGACGCCTCAAATATCTCTACACCTGGAATGCCTGCGGTCAGTGCCAACCGCAAGCCACGACGATACAAGCCGTGATCGTCGGCGATGACGATTCGATACATTTGAACTACCCCAACGAAACCTGGAATGATTGAACGGTGATGGCCTTAAAGTCTGGCCAACCACTCGTCGATTCACCCAGTCAACACCCGCAGTGCCCCAACACCGCAAGCGTCATTTGCTAATATAATCCTAAATAACGGGAAACGCTCCTCTTATTTTTGAACCCTGCGAACGGAATCGGCTGACCTGTCGAATATCCGTTCTCAACCTCCAAGACCCGCGTCCCAACAGCTCGCTTCGATGCCACCACCACGCAATTGCCGGGTTGCCGTAGATCGTTCCGGCAATTGGTGGATATTTGGCTCATTGCAAGCACTCATTCGGGTTTGCCGGTCTCACGGCCACAAGCCGATCGGCCAAGAACTGACCGCTGAAGCGTGCTCCGAACCTGCCTCTGCGACAGCATGCCAGCCTTCATCGATCAGTGCGGTCATTGAATACCAGAATGTCTGAATCGCTACCATTCGAATGCACGACGACATCCCCCCCGACGGCCTCATACCATCAAGCTGCAAATATCCGGGTCAAGGCCGGCGGGAAGGCTCACCGGCTTTTAAGAGAACAAGAAAGCAACTTTCCGGATGCTGCGGCCGTGACAACAGCGCTGAGTTCGAGTGAACGTGGGAGGATCAGATGAAAGCAGTGATTCAATGTGGTGGAATGGGGACACGTCTTCGCCCCTTCACATCGGTCTTGCCGAAGCCGCTCATGCCGATTGGTGCCCGGCCGGTTCTCGAGATGCTTCTGAAATGGCTGCGACGCAATGGCATCCAAGAAGTCTACATCACAACCGGGTATCTCGGCCATTTGATCCGCACCGTGTGCGGAGATGGCTCGCAGTGGAACCTGAAAATTCGATACACGCAAGAAATGGAGCCGCTTGGCACCATCGGACCGCTTTCTTTGATCAGAGATGAGCTGACAGAGCCGTTCATAGTTCTCAACGGGGATGTCCTCACGGATCTAAGTCTCAGTCGATTTGTGGCAGCCCACCGCAAGCACAACGATCCGGTGACGATCGCCACAGCCTGCCGCCTGATCAAGATGGACTTCGGCGTCATCGATGAAGTCGACAATAGGGTGCAGATCTTTCGCGAGAAGCCGACGCTTTCGCACCTGGTCAGCATGGGAATCTACTGCATGAACCCAGACGTTCTGCAGTTTATTCCATCTGGCATTCCCTTCGGGTTTGACGACCTGATGCTGCAGATGATGCAGAACGGCACCACCGTCCACGTGTACAAGCATGATGGTCTCTGGCTCGATATCGGGCGCGTCGACGATTTCCAGAACGCGCAAGCCATTTCCTGGGAAGACCAGTCGGCCTCGATCGAGGTCACTGCCACGGCCGCATGACGAGATCACGAAGCCGATCCCACAGTCTAACAGTCTAGGAGGTTATGATGCTCTTGGTCAGTGCCCCAATTTTGGGTGTGCCGGAGAAGACAGCTTTGTCCAAGGTCATCGATAGCGGCTGGCTGACCATGGGAGAGCAGGTGAAAGCCTTTGAAGAGGCTTTTGCCAGTATGCATGGTGCGCAGGATTGCGTCGCGGTCAGTTCTTGCACTGCGGCGCTTCATCTCATTCTACATGCTCTCGGTATCGGACCAGGCGATGAAGTGCTGGTCCCGTCCATGACCTTCGTGGCGACCGCAAACGCGGTTCTCTACGTCGGTGCCACTCCGGTCTTTGTCGACATCGAGTCGGCCGACGTGCCGCTGATGTCGATCGTCGAAGCTGAAGCAAAATGCACTGCGCGCACTAAGGCGGTCATTCTCGTACATTTCGCCGGCTACCTCGCCAATCGGGAAGAATGGCAGAAGTTCGCCCGCGCCCGAGGACTGCAGATCATCGAGGATGCCGCGCATGCGCCCGGCTTGAAGGAAGTGGGTACATTTGGTGCCGCGGCGGCCTTCAGCTTCTATGGCAACAAGAACATGACCACGGCGGAAGGTGGGGCTGTGATTGCCCGAGACCCCAAGCTGCTTGAGACAATCCGCCAGGCCCGTGGGCACGGCATGACCACCGGGACACATCAGAGGCTGAACAGTCGCACGCCGCAGTATGATGTCACCATGCTCGGATTCAACTATCGCATGGATGAAATGCGCGCTGCAATCGGACTGGTCCAGCTGCAGAATTTGCAGGAATGGAATGAGATCAGGCGTATCCTGGTCATGCTATACCGGCGTCTCATCGCAAAACACTGCCCAGCCGTGACAGTCCCGTTCCACGAGCCGCGGACGTCGGCCTATCATATCATGCCTGTCCTTTTGCCGCGCTACGCTGACAGGCAAGACGTCATCGACGAATTGCGCAAGCAAGGAATACAAACGACCATCCACTATCCGCCGGTGCACCAGATGACGCTCTATCGCGAGCTTTTTCCCGGCACCCATTTGCCGCGGACAGAGGACTTTGCCCAGCGTGAGCTCACGCTGCCACTTCATCCCCAGATCACTGCGCCTGTGGTCGAGTCAGTGGCGACCGCTCTTGCCGCTGCGGTCAACAGCTGCGCCCAAGCAGGAACAGCAGCATGAATGCCTTGGATTTATCCATCCATCGACCTGTTGTCCCAAGCGCCGCCCATGGGCTTGCGAGACGAGCAATGGATCTCACCATCGCTACCGCAGCCGCCATAGTGTTCGCTCCGCTGATGCTGGTGATCGCTCTGGCGCTCTTGCTGGAAGGCGGCCGGCCTATCTTCTTTGCGCAGACCCGCGTGGGGGCCGGTGGGCGGCCATTCCGCATGTACAAGTTCCGCAAATTCGCCGTGCGATGCGATCCCGGTGGCCTGGCGCTGACCATGGCCGGAGACAGCCGCATGACGACAGTGGGGCGGTTTCTCGCCCTCACCAAGTTCGACGAGTTCCCGCAACTGTGGAATGTCTTCAGAGGCGAGATGGCTATCGTCGGACCGCGACCGGAGAGCCTTGTCTTCGCCGATTGTTTCCGCGGTGGCTTTGAGGCTGTTCTAAAATACAAACCGGGCTTGTTGGGTCCGGCCCAGGTTCTCTTCCGGCATGAAGCCCATTTTTATCCGCGATCCGAGGATCCGCTCCTTTTCTACCGTGAGGTCCTGTTTCCTGCCAAGGCCAGGCTTGACCTCGCCTATTATCCGCAGCGCACGGTCACCTCTGACATCATCTGGATGGCGCGCGGCTTTCTGGCGGTCCTCGGCCTGGCCTCGTCGCCGCCGATCAGCCCGGTCTCGCCGCCAATCGGCATGTGAGAGCAGTTTGGCATGGCCGCGCTCTGTTGGATTTGCGAGGTCGCCGCATCACGTCATAGGGGGAACGCTTAGTCATGAGCTACAGGGGTAGGAAAGTTCTGGTCACGGGTGCTGATGGGTTCATCGGGTCGCATCTCACCGAAGCGCTCGTTCGCAGTGGGGCGGATGTCACGGCGCTGGCTCTCTACAATTCCTTCGACAGTCATGGTTGGCTCGATGATTTGCCGGCCACCATTCGAAACCAGTTGAACCTCGTCCGCGGCGACGTCCGCGACAGCGCGTTCCTGAACCGGATCGTGCGTGGCCAGGCCGTTGTGTTTCATCTCGCCGCGCTTATCGCGATTCCATATTCATACGCGGCCGCCCAGTCTTATGTGGACACCAACATCCTGGGCACGGTGAACGTCCTCGAAGCGGCGCGCCAATGGGAGACAGAGCGTGTGGTGCACACCTCGACCAGCGAGGTCTATGGCACCGCACAGACCATGCCTATCCGCGAATCCCACCCGCTGCAGGGCCAGTCACCATATTCGGCATCCAAGATCGGCGCGGACATGATGGCAGAGTCCTACGCCAGGTCGTTCGACGTCCCCGTCGTGATTATGCGGCCGTTCAATACCTACGGCCCACGCCAGAGTGAGCGGGCTATCGTGCCGACCATCATACGGCAGGCCCTCGACAAAAATTGCCCGGCGATCATGGTCGGGGACACAAGCCCGATCCGCGACCTCACTTTCGTGGAAGACACGGCGGCGGCATTCCTGACCGCAGGTTCGGCCGAACTCGAATTTGGCCATGCCTACAATGCCGGGAGCCAGCGCGCTGCGACGATCTCGGACGTGTTGGATCTGGTGCTCGAGTTGAGTGGCTCCAAAAAGCCGGTCCATCGCGACGAACGCCGCCTGCGGCCGCAGAATTCCGAGGTCCGTGCCTTGCTGGCCGATTCTTCGCTCCTCGAAAGCAAGACTGGATGGCGGGCACAGACCAGCCTGCGCGATGGGTTGGAGCGAACCATCGGATGGTGGGAGGCGCGCCTCAGCGAAGGCCGCGTACGACACGAAATGGGTTATATGACATGACTTTTCACCCGCGTGTGTTGGCTGCGTTGTTGATTGCCGCGGGCATGTCGTTGGGTCTGTCCACGGTCGGAAGCCGGCAAAGCAGCGAGCAGGCACAATTTGCCGCGCCGGTGATGATGGATCTGCCGGATTATTTGCGCCCAGCGACGGATCCGGCGTTTGGGACCAGTTTCACGCGCATCACCAAGCCGGGAGTGCTTGGTAATGGGCTTGCATGCGAGAAGAACTATTGCACCCATCGGTATTCGAGTGCCCAAGCCTGGAATTCAGACCAGAGCCTTCTTGTCATCACCAACGGCTGTAGCGGCGGCATGTGCTTCATGGACGGGCACACATACGCGCCGCTGTTCCGTCGCGCTCGATCTATTGAATGCGAATGGCACCCTCAAAACGCCGATCTGATGATCTGCGTTCGGGGCCGGCAAGTGTCGACCTGGGCGCCACGGACCAATCGCGAAGACGTCCTGTTCGCTTCGACTGAATACCATGATTTCCATTTCGGGCCGGGCAAGGGCAATCCAAGCCGTGACGGTGATCGCATAGCGGTGCGCGCGGTGCGTGAGGATGGCGAGACGGTGGTCTTTGCCTACGATCTCAAGCAGCGGCGGAAATTCCCGGACATCGATCTTGGGCATCTTGGCGGAACCAATGGTGCCTGCTCGATTTCTCCGCTCGGAGCCAACATTCTATGCCTCCAGGAGATAGTCAGCGGCATCCAACAGGCCTTCATTTTCAGTGTCGAGGGCACTTTGCTCCAGAAATGGACGGAACATCATCGGCCCGGCCACGGCGACATGACAGTCGATGAGGACGGCAGCGAAGTCTATGTCGGCATCAGCAAGTCCGATCCGGACAAATATCACGTGATCAAGCGAAGGCTGTCCGACGGCAAGGTCACCCCACTTATGAAATACGGCGAAGCCATGCATGCATCCCTGCGTGCGCTGGACAGGTCTGGCTGGGTGTTCCTGACCTATGGCGGCGATCCGGATGAGGTGTCAGCCCGTCCAGACATGGCGCCATATGCACAGGAAGTGATCGCGCTGCGCATCGACGGCAGTGGTGAGATTCGACGCATCGCACAAACGAGAAGCACTCAGTTAGACTATCGAAGCGAAACTCATGCCTCGCCGTCGCCTGACGGCTCACAAATAGTCTGGTCGAGCAACTGGGGCGTGCCCGGCGGTCCCGTCTACGACTTCGTCTCCCGTGTCGATTGGCCGGAAGAGCCGACGTTGAACCGGAAGGAGATTGTCACCAATGGTCTTCACTAATCGAATCCTTCTTGCCGCGCTTGGTATACTGGCTGTCATCGATATGGCCACCGCAGCGGAGACGCGGGTTGCATATCGACTGTCCGCCGGCGATACCGTCGAGATAGGAATTGCCTCTATCCCGGAACGAACGCAGCGTGCCGTGGTTCAAATGGACGGCACGATCGCGCTTCCCGAAGTCGGGATGGTTTCGGTCGGCGGCCTCACTCCGGCCGAATTGCAGACGCGAATGGAGACGATCTTGCCAACCAAGATATTCCACCAGCGTCTGCCTGATGGGCGAGAGCAAATGATCGTCATCAAGCCGAGCGACGTCACCGCCGTCATCGCAGACTATCGCCCGATCTACGTGACCGGCGACGTGCTCACTCCCGGACAGCAGGCCTATCGACCGCTCATGACCGTGCGGCAGGCGATTGCCGTGTCTGGCGGTTTCAGCCTTCTGCGGTCACGGACAAACCAGGCTGGCCCAGATCCGGTGGATTTGCGGCGCGACTATGAATCGGCTTGGGGGGAGTACACCAGAGACTATTTTCATAGCGCCCGTCTGCGCGCCGAACTTCAGAACCAGGCGAATTTCGACATGAAGGCACCACAAGGGTCACCCTTGTCGGCCGCTTTCGTCTCGGCAATCGCCCAGGCTGAAGCAGAAGGGCTCAAGATCTCCCTGGACAACTTCCAGCAGGAACAAAGCTACCTCGAAAAAAGCGCCAAGGATGCCGCGGCTCAGATCGCGGTCCTGCTCAAGCGCGAGCAGGTCGAAGCCGATGCAGTGAAGGCGGACGAGGACGATCTGGCGCGAGTAACGAAGGTATTTAAGGCAGGCAATTTGACCAACGATAGGCTCGCCGACGCACGGCGCGGTGTGATTCTCTCTTCTAGCCGGGCGCTCGAAACGTCGGTCGAACTCATGAGAGCGCGACGCCAGCAGGATGATTTTGTCAGACAGCACGAACGCAACGGCAACCAGAGAAGAATTGGTCTTCTGACCGAACTGAAGGACACCAACGTGCGTCTTGCCGACATCACCGCAAGACTTCGCGCCGCCAGCCAGAAATTGCAGCCCACGGGGGCGTCCGCCCAGCCGCTGCCAGTTGCCGGCGAAACCATTCAGGCTCAGGTCACGATCATCCGCAAGGTCGGTGAGGAATGGCGTAAACAGCCGGCCGGAGAAGATACCGAGGTATCACCGGGCGACACGATAGAGGTAAGGTTCAGCAGCGGTCTCGAGAGCGTAGCGATCCAATAGAGCAATTCCAGGAAAAGTGTGAAGCGGTTTTCCGTCCGGAATTGCGGTTCGGCGTTTCCGTGAAACGATGAACCGCTCTAAACCGGATGTACCTTGGTCCTGCCGGAATTGCCGTCTGCGTTACTGTCTGAAAGCTCTGGATACTTGGTCCGTGAAGGGTTTCAGCAGATAGGACCAGACATTGCGCTCGTCGGTGCTTATGTGAACTTCGGCCGGCATGCCGGGTTTGAGTATTTTCGCTTCCGTCAGGCAGGTCGCCGCATTTTCGACGTTGATGCGCGCCGAAAAGTACGAAAGCTGACGTTGCTGATCTTTAATCAGATCTGCAGAGATGCGGTTGACCGAGCCTTGGCAAACAGGTGTCGTCCCTGCATCGAACGCCGGAAAGCGGATTGAAACCCGCTGTCCAGGACGTACGTCATCTATACGCTCTGGAGAAACGAGCGCATCCACCACCAGGTTGTCGGTATCGGGCACAATCATCATAAGCACTTCCCCGGGGGCAATCACGCCTCCGACGGTGTGGATCGAGGATTCCTGTACGGTTCCAGTCTGTGGGGCGCGGATATCTGTCCTGGCGAGCTCGTCTTCCGCCACTACCTTGCGCTCATTGAGCTCGGTCTGCTTGGCTTCCGTTTCGCGAAGTTCGCTCGTTACCTCGCTCCGCATTTGCTCGTCGAGCTGAAGCACCTGAAGGTCGGTCTCACTGATGCGAGCTTGGACCTCCGCGATTGCCGCGACGAGGCGTCCTGACTCGCCGCGAGTCCGGCTCTTCTCCAAGCTGACAGTGCTCAGCCTCTCCTTGGAGACCAACTTCTTTGCGTAGAGAGATTCGACGTCAGCAAGGTTCTGCGTCAGCAGATCCAGCGACTCGTCCATTGCCGCCTGCTGTGCTTTGAGGCCATCGATCTGACGCTCCAATTGCTTCGAGCGGCTTTGCAATTGTGCCTTCTGGCCAGCCAATGCCGCCGCCCGGCTTTCGAACACGGCGCGTTCGCCACGGACAAGTGCCGCCAGTTGCGGGTCGCCCATCTGGGCCCGAACGCTGGGTGGGAGTTGCATTTCCGGCAGGCCCTGCCGCTCGGCCTCCAGTCGCGCCAGACGAATGGTGGCGCGATCCAGATCCTCGCTGACTATCTGCAGGTTTGCTCGTGTCAACGTGTCGTTCAGCCTGACCAAGACGTCGCCGGCACGCACATGGTCCCCGTCCTGGGCGAAGATGCCGCCGACAGTGCCGCCGGTTTGATGTTGGACTTTCTTTATGTTGCTTTCGACCACCACGGTGGCGGGCGCAATCACCGCACCGGCAATCTTGGTCAACCCTAGCCAGAGCCCTCCACCGAAGATCAACAGGCAGGTGGTCGCCAGGCCCAGTAGCAGATTGGCCCTGATGCCATCCGGCTCTTCGGTTGGATTCGTCGGGATCAGTTCGCTTTCGCTACCGACCGCGGCATATGATGACACGGTCCCGGTAGAGCAATATCTCACATATGCCTGCCTGCACCTTTCCACGGCGGAACGACAATATGCGGCCAGACCCAAGAGCAGATTGGTCCGGATGCCATTCGGCTCTGGCTTTGCCCCAACCGATGGGCTTTCGCCACCGACCGCAGCATATGACGACGTGGTCATGTTAGGCACTAATACCTCACGCATGGCCGCTTGCACCTTGCTGCAGCGGGACGACAGTATTTGGCCGCGGGAAGGGCCGGATGACATTTGCCAGAACGTCTTCGCGCGAGCCAAATGAATGGAGCATGCCATTCGACAAGACGAGTACCTGATCGATGTTGACGAGAGCCGACGGACGATGCGCCACAACGATTGCGATGCCACCGCGTTCGCGCACCGCCAGGATTGCCCCGGCCAGGGCAACATCGCCGTCGGCATCCAGGTTGGAATTTGGCTCGTCGAGGACGACAAGGAATGGATCACCATAAAGCGCTCTGGCGAGCCCGACGAGCTGCCTCTGCCCAGCTGACAGGGCCGCTCCGCCTTCACCGATGCGCGTTTGGAAACCTTCCGGCAGTCGCATGATCATCTTGTCCACGCCCGCAGCCTTGGCGGCTGCCAGCACGCCTTTTGCGTCTGCCTTGCCGCCGAATCTTGAAATGTTGTCTGCGATCGTTCCGTCGAACAGCTCAACGTCCTGCGGCAGGTAGCCGATATGAGTGCCGAGCAACTCCGAATTCCATTGATCGAGCGCGGCGCCGTCCAACCTTACCGTTCCGCGGAGCGGCTTCCATGCCCCGACCAAAGCACGCACGAGCGTCGTCTTGCCAGAACCGCTCGGGCCGACGATCGCCAACCCCGCGCCCCTCGACAAGCGAAAGCTTACATTGACGAGCGTTGGTCTCTGCAGACTTGGTGGCGCGACCGTCAGTTCCTCGACCGCAAGCTGTGTCTGTGGGCGCGGCAGTTCCATAGGGTCTTTCTGGCTGCCGAAAGCATCCAGTGCTGCCGCCAGGTCGGAATAGCTTCGGCGGGTGGCCAGAAACCCTCTCCAGTTTGCGATCGCCACATCGACCGGCGCCAATGAGCGGCCCAGCAATATGGACGACGCGATGATAACGCCGGGCGAAGCCTCGCCGCCGATCACAAGGTAGGCACCAAGCCCCAGCACGGACGATTGCAGGGCCATGCGGAGTGTTTTCGACAATGAACTCGCTGCGCCGACGACATCGGAGAGCTGTTCCTGGTTCTTGAGGTAAAGATGGCTGATCTCATTCCAGCGCCGACCAAGCTGGGCTGAAAGGCCCATCGCCTGAACAACCTCCGCGTTGCGGCGGCCGGAATCGGCAAGAAGCCGCTGTGCCACGAGCGTTTCAGACGCTCGCGCGGCGGGTTTGCGGGCAACGACTTCCGCGACGACCGTCAAAAGCACGACAGCAGCCGCGCCGAGGGTTGCCAACACACCAAGCGAAGGGTGCAGTAGATAGATGACCACCATATAAAACGGTATCCAGGGAGCGTCGAAGACGACTGTCGGTCCCAGCCCGGAAAGAAAGCCGCGCAACTGGTCCAGATCACGAAGTGGCTGCACACGGTTCGCATCCTGCCCGGCAGTAAGCGGCAGGGAAAGCGAGGCAGCGAACGCCTTTTGCTGCAGATCTCTGTGCAGGCGGCTGCCGATGCGGACCAACAGGCGAAGCCTGACGAAATCGAGGAGTCCATAGACCGCGTAGAGGCCCAGCATCCCGATCGTAAATCCGACGAGAGTGGGAATGCTCTGCGAAGGCAGCACGCGATCGTAGATCTGGAGCATGTAGACGGAGCCGGTCAAGGCGAGAATGTTTATCACCGCCGAGAAAACCCCGACGCCGATCAATCCGTGCATTGAGCCGAACATGGCGGAACGTAGATCGGGCGAGCGCCCTTGCGTTGGCTTCATGATCTGCGATCTTTCGTGCGAAATTGCCGCGCGAACGTGTTGGTCCTGTCGATGATGGGTAAACCCTCTTGCCTTGCGGGAAGCGGCTGCTTTCCGTTAGCTACTGAAACATTACGTTTTGCTTACGTATGTGCCTTTTGATTAAAATGTAGCAAAATCGTGACGCTGGACCGAGAATTCGGGAATTGGCTCTGCAAGGCTGGGGATAACTGGGGTGAGAAACCGGATATTCCCAATGATGAGACAATATTCCCAACCAAGCGACAGATGAGAAGCCCGTGATCACCCTTTGTTACATCATGTCTTCAAAGCCCATGGCGATGAGTGTTTTTCGATTCGCCCATCGAAAATTTAATGAATTTGAGATACACTTAACTGGTGCGCAATTGTCGGACACTGGCGCCGGCAAAGTCAGGAAGGCGGGTCTGTCGTGAGCGAGGAGATCAGTGTCGCCGATGCCTACAGCAAAGGCCGTACCAACTTCATGGGGCTGGAGTTGCTCATCGCGCCCGGTGCGCTCGTTCCCCGACCGGAGACGGAGTTGCTCGGCACGACCGCTCTCGACGTTCTCAGTCAAATGAACCTGCCGGAGCCGCGCGTTATCGACATGTGCTGCGGTGCCGGCAATCTGGCGTGCGCCATCGCGCACTACGCCCCCACCGTGCGTGTCTGGGCGAGCGATCTCACCGATGGATGCGTCGACGTCGCGCGCCGCAACGTTGCTCATCACAACATGGCGGATCGCGTGTCGGTGCTTCAGGGCGACTTGTTCAGTGCCTTCTCAGGCTTGGAGCTTGACGGCACGATCGACATGATCGTCTGCAACCCGCCTTACATTTCGGAAAAGCGGCTCGAGGGCGACCGCGCGCATCTGACCGAGCTCGAGCCGCGTGAGGCGTTTGCCGCCGGCCCCTATGGCCTGAGCATCCATATGCGCGTGATCAAGGACGCGCCGCGTTACTTGCGGCGCGGAGGCATCCTGCTCTTCGAGGTAGGGCTCGGCCAGGACCGGCAGGTCATGAGCCTGCTGGAGCGTTCCAAGGCCTACGAAACCATCCGTGCGGTCACGAACGAAGCCGGCGAGGGCAGGGTGGTTGTGGGACATACCACGCCGCAAGCGTGAGCCATGCCGCAACTGCGGCAGGCTCGGTTGCGCTGTCGGCGGAGCGTGGAACAGCGCAAGATGTCGGCAATCAGTTTTTCTTGCGGAGAACGTACTGTGCAATTCCTTGAATGGAATCGAGGTTCTCCGGCAAGAGTTCGCTGTCTTCGACGGTGATGCCGAAGGTCTCCTCGATAAAGCCGATAACCTCGAGCACCCCTGTCGAGTCGACGATGCCTTGATCGAGAAGGGACGTGTCGCTCTCCAGAGCATCCGCGTCGGCAATGTAGAAATTCGACGCCAGGAAAGCGCGAATCTGATCCCTGCAGGTTTCGGCCCTATCCTTGGTAGACAACATTGAATTCTCCTCCGATACAAATGATGAATGCTGATCAATTTCATCCAGAAACCGCCTCATGACAGGGCCGTTTTTTTGAGTTTGCCCGTGTCTGTCATCGGTAGGCTGGGTACGATCACGATGGACTTCGGAACCATGAAGTTCTCCAACCGTCTCTGACATTCTTTCTGCAACTGCCTTTCGTCGATGAATCTTCCTTGCTCCATCACGACAAACGCTTTGACCGCTTGCCCGAGAAGCTCGTCCGGAACGCCGATGACCGCGGCTTCCCGTACACCGGCAATATCCAACAGCGCGTTTTCCACCTCCTTCGGCGCCACTTTCTCTCCTCGCGATTTTATGATCTCGTCGCCGCGACCGATGAAGTAGAGGTATCCCTCCGCGTCCATCCGGCAGTAGTCGCCGGTGTACAAGACCTGCTCGCCCGGCAACGGGCCGGGTTTGAGTTTTCTGGCCGTGGCTTCCGGCTTGCCCCAATAGCCCTTCATCACCGTCGCTCCGCGGATGACGAGTTGGCCAACGACATCAGGGCCGACCGGCCTGTCATGCTCGTCGACAATCCACATTTCCGTGTTCGGGATGGCGACCCCGACGCTCAATGGCTTTCGCTCAAGGTCTTCCGGCGGCAGATAGGTGCAGCGCTTGCATTCGGTGAGGCCATACATCGAATAGATGCGCGCATCCGGAAACAGGTCCTGCAGCATGAGAATGTGCTTGAGCGGCAGGGCGGCCGCAGTGTTCGTTACGTAGCGAATGCTCGAAAAATCATGATCTTTTAGTGACCTGAGGTCCGAGAGCGCGGCGAAGATGGTCGGCACGCCGGGAAAACCTGTCACCCTCTCTTCCTTGATCAACCCGAGGATCTGCGCCGGGAAAGCGAACGAGCGTTCAAGCACCAACCTGGCGCCGGTGCGAAACGCCATGATCATCTGGTACAGGCCGTAATCGAAGGCGAGAGGCAGGACGTTGAGGATCACCTCGTCCTCGCACAGCTCCAGGTATGAAGCGATCGAAGTGCATGCGGCTGTCATGTTCCTGTGCGTCAGCATCACGCCCTTGGGTTCACCTGTCGACCCGGACGTGTAGATGATGGCAGCGAGATCTATATCGATGCAGCGGCGCGCCGGCGGTGCGCTGCCGCCGGCGGCGACCGCAGCGTCCCAGCGCACGGCGTGCGGCAATCCTGTCAACTCGACGTCGACGATCGGCCCGGAGACGATCACCCGGCGCAATGACGGGCAGTTGCGTGCCGGTTCGCTGAAGATCGAGTGCAGGTGCCTGTCCGTTATCAGTGCCGTCGGTCGGCAATCGTTGAGCAGATAATCAAGCTTGTCGCTTTTGGTGAGCGGGTTGACGATGCACACAACGGCATTCGCCTTGAGCACCGCCCAAAAGGCGATGACTGTCTCGACGGTGTTGTCGGCGAAGATCATCACGCGATCGCCACGTGCGACCCCAGCCGCGGCCAGATGTTGGGCGATCGCGTTGGAGCGCGCTTCGAGATCGCCATAGGTGACACGTTGTCCGCCGCACACCAGCGCCACCTTCTCACCGACCCGGCTGGCGGCGTGGGTGAGGTAGTCATGCAGCAAAGGTACGGCGCCATGCATCATGCCAGCACCTCTTCGCGATGCTCGCGGTCAACGTCGACGGTGAGGTCGACCCTGCGAGCTCCACCGGGACGGCTTACGACAAACTGCTGGTGAAGGAGCTGGGTCGACAGCACGCCGACCAGCGCCATGTTGTCGGAGTTGGAGAGATCGCCGTCGCCCGCCCTGGCTCGACACTTGTCCAGCAGCCGCGTGACCGACTTCGGATCGAAAACGTTCGCCTCGCGCAGCGCCGTCTCCGAAAGCGCTTCGCGGACATAGGCCGGAGCATCATCGGCGACGAAGCAAAGCGCATTGGGCGCCCGGTAAGGCTGCTTCTTGCGGGCCACGATTTCCGGCGGCACGATCGGTTCCGCCACCCGCTTCAACACGTGCTTTTCGTCGAGGATGCGCAGCTTGTAGGCCGCCGGAAGCGAATTCGCCAGCGTCACAAGTTCATCGTCCAGGAACGGGAAGCGCCCCTCGACGGAGTGGGCCATGAGCATCCTGTCCCCTTGCGAGGAAAGCAGGTATCCCGACATCAGCGTCTGGATCTCGATATACTGGTCCTGCGCGAGAGAGCCCCATCGCGAAAACTCCGCGGGCAGGCGGGCGATCAGCTCGGGCACGCAACTGCGGCGCTCGGACTCTGCGCGCATGTCGGCGGAGAACAATCTCTTGATGGCGCTGGTGGTGCGCCAGCGTGTGTCATGCGCAAAGCCCGGCGTGTCATAGGCCTGGATATCGCGCCCGAAGAACTGGCGCGCCATTGCTTGCTGATGCACCGGCGAGCGGCTGAGATAGGGATACAGGCGCTCCAGCAGCCGTGAGCGTCGCATCGATGCGGGCTGGCGTCCCCAGAAACGGCGGACCTTGCCTTCGCGGAACAGGTCATAGCCAGCGAACATTTCGTCCGCTCCTTCGCCGGTCAGCACGACCTTGATGCCGTGTTCGCGCACCAGCCTCGAGAGCAGGAACAGCGGCGCAGGCGCGGTCCTCAGGATTGGACGCTCGGTGTGGTAGATCACCTCAGGAAAGACCTCAGCGATGTCGCTGCGCGAAACCACCACCTCATGGTGCTCGCTCCCGGTCGCGCCGGCGACCAGGCGCTGGAAGCGGGTCTCGTCATACTCGGCGTCGGCAAAACGCAGGGAGAAGGTCTGAAACCGTTCGCCGGCGTAGCGCCTTCCCAGCGCGGCGACCAGCGAGCTGTCAAGCCCGCCCGACAGATAGCAGCCGACCGGCACGTCGGCCTGCACGATCCTGAGCGCCGTCGCCGCCTCAAGGGCGCCGCGCACCTCGTCCACCGCGTCGTTGAGTGAGCCGGTGAATTCGTCACGGCGAGGATCGGAAATTTCGGGGTAGCAAGGCTTCCAGAAAGCCCGCTCGCGAACGGTGTCCCTGTCGTAAATGCGGACATGTCCCGGGGTGAGTTCGCTGATCCCCTGAAATACGCCTTGCGGCGGCACGACTGTCCAGAGTGTGAAAGTCTGGTCGATGCCGGCTGGATCGAAGGCACGGGGTATATCAACGTCGGCCGCGAAAATGGCTTTCACTTCGCTGGCAAAGTAAACGCGGCCCCCATGCTCGCAGAAATGCAAGGGGCAGATGCCAAACCGATCGCGCGACAACACGAGACGACCTGCCACGGAGTCCCAGATTGCAACCGCCCATTGCCCATTCATCCGCGCGAAGGCGGCCTCGCCCCACGCGCGATAGGCATGGACGATGACCTCCGTGTCGCTATGGGTGCGGAAGCGGTGGCCGAGGGCGATCAGCTTTTCACGCAGCTCGAGGTAGTTGAAGATCTCGCCGTTGAAGATGATCCAAATCGTGTCGCCCGTGTCGGCGAGCGGCTGCTGGCCGTTCGAAAGATCGACGACAGACAGACGAGCATGCGCCAAACCCGCGCGTTTGTCCCGGTAAAGGCCGCGTTCGTCCGGACCGCGATGCGAGAGCGCGCCCACCATGCGCATCAGCGCTTCGCGCGAAGGGGGCGCCGCGGCGCCGCTCAGCGACACGATTCCGGCGATACCGCACATCGGCTAGTCCTCGCCCACTGCAGCGGATAGCAAAGGCCGTGCGTGAAGATAGCGTGCGGCACGCCGTTTGCTGTCGATGTCCTTGAACACTTTCTCGACCTGGGCCGCGGTAAGGCCGGCAGCTGCCGCGACCTCATCGGCAGAAATTCCGTGGTTCAAACCGTAGAGGCACAGATCCATCAGATGATAAGGCAGGGCGAAATAGAATTCCTCCTGACTCTGTGCCATGGAGAAGGTGTCGGTGGTTGGCGGCCGCCGCCGGATCTCTTCATCCACCCCAAGGTATTCAGCCAGCTGGTAGACCTGGGTCTTGTAAAGATGGACGATCGGCATCAGATCGGCAGTCCCGTCGCCCTGCTTGACGAAAAAGCCTTGGTCATGCTCCAGGCGGTTTGGCGTACCTGCCACAGCATAGTTGAGGCGGTCCGCATGGTAGTACTCGGTCATTTTGCGCAGGCGCTGCTTGTAGTTGGTTGCAGCGACGATCTGCAGATAGGCTGCCGGCGACAGACGCACCGTATCTGTCTTGCCCTCGGGGTCCTGAACCGTGAGGCGCGTGATGTTGAGACCGTTGCTCTCGAGAACCGACGCGAGCACCAGCTTGCATTTCCAGCCGTCGCCATATTGGGGAACGACGGTCTGGATCGCTTCGATCTGTCGACGATAGGCGCCGACGGCCTCAAGAGCCGGTGCTATGTCTTCCAGGATCGTATCGATGCCGAGCTGGGCTGCGACGCTGCGGCCAAGCCTTAGCGAATCGCCGGAGGAATGGCGCTCCGGCATAAATATCCCCAGGACTTTGTCTTTCCCGAACGCTCGTGCGCATAAGGATGCGACAACGGAGCTGTCGATACCCCCGGAGAGGCCGACAACCACGCCACGACGCCGCAGCGTGCCAAAAACCTGCTCGCGCAGGATTTGGACGATGCGATCGACTTCCATGCGAGCATCGAGCACCAGCGTGCCCATGCTGAATTCTGAAATCACGTCGATGGTCTGTACTCCCGATTGCGAACCTCGGTTGAAGAATAGGTTTGCTCCACCGCCTTCTCGATGAGCGGGCGGTTGATGACGAGATGGGGCTCTGTGATCATATCGAAGTGACTGCCAACGACCGGAATCACATCCAGATGCGCGAAAGCGCCATCCCACCCTATGGCCAGAGGCATTTTGGGCCGAGCGCAGCGGAAGAGGGTTGCGGTGATCGGCAGCGTCCGTCTGGGTATCGCCAACCATCGGTAGAAGGCTCGTCCCCGCAACTGCCCCTGCAGTTCCAGTTTGGTTCTGAAGCTCGTCGCGTTGAACTCATCCCGGGCGTAGCGATCGAGGATGCGGGCGAGCTGCGCCTCGAAGCCAGTTTTGACAGCGATCTTTGCAAGGAAGCGGCACGCCATCCGGTCAGCGGTTACGCGGTTGGTGCGGATCCGATCGAATGTGCGGGTAACCATCTCCCAATAGGTGCTGCGCTCGCCGAGGAGGCTCGTGTCGAGGATTCCCAGGAACTTCACAGTTCGCCCCGCGGCCAGCAAACGTTCCGCAACCTCGAACGCGACGGCGCCGCCGAGCGAATGGCCGAGAAGGCGCACATGGCCCGTGGGCTGGGCGCGGCAGATCTGCTCGACCGCGGAGTCGGCCATGTCGGCGACGGTGTTTTGTCCGCGCAATATCATAGCCAGCGTAGGGTACTTGATGGGGGTCACTCGTGCGACCTTGCTCATCGAGGATGCAAAGGCAGCAAAGCTCGGGCCATAGCCAACGGATCCAGGGAGCAGAAAAAGAATAGGAGGATCGTACTTCTGCGCGCGCGCGTGCAGGTCGCCTGCCTGTGCCGACACGACTGCCTTGACCATTTCGTCCACGCTCATCCCGACCGTGAAGCCCTGGAGACCGAGTTCCTGCCCGATGGCGCTTTCTATTTCCATGACGCATTGCAGCAGCTTCAGCGAATCTCCGCCTGCCTCATCCCAGCGTCCAGCGGCGACGCGCGTGTCGAGGGTGTTATTCCATGCATGCTGCACTATCTGATGGACGTTCAGTTCGCTTCCTGCATCGGGGGGCTGCGGGGCCAGTGCGGTCTTCCTGGCTGAAATATCCATTTCCGCAAGCGTCGCCATATCGGCCTTCCCACTCGGCAGGCGCGGAATCGCATCTATCGTGTGCAGTCGCACGGGACGCAGGGGCGGCGGCAGCTTCGTTCTGACTAGCTGGCGAAGCTCGTCCGAAAAGGCCGCGCCCGACGGGCGCTGAGGAACGGCGAATGCGACAAGCTCATTTGCCGCGGTCACGATTGCCACGGCATCCTCCACGGAAGACGCGCAACGCAACACCAGCTCGAGCTCGGCAGGCTCGATGCGTCGACCATTGATCTTTACCTGGCGCCCTTTGCGGCCGACGATCCGCAGCAAGCCATGACTGTCAAGTTGGACGAGGTCACCCGTCGCGAAGATCCGAAGATCTGGGTCATCCGGATCCGATTCCACCGGCACGACGGCACCGTTCTCCCAATGGCCAAGCAGGACATATGGGCCTCTTATCATGAGCTCTCCGCTCTTACCCGGCTGAACGCGGCGTCCCTTTTCGTCGACAATCGCGAACGTGATTCCTGGGAGCAGCCAGCCAACCGGGACCGAGGCGCCTTCCTCCGGCCAGTCTTGCGGCAAGAACCATTGCGAGCCGGTGGTCTCGGTTGACGAGTAACCGATCTGGATCAGGCAAGTGCTCGACACGGCTTTGCGCAGCAGGGCGATATCGGCCCATGACACCTTCTCCCCGCCGATCCGGGCCACTCTGAGCGAGCGGAAGGCGTCAGCTGGTTTGTCTGCCATGAGTGCGCGAAGCAACGCCGGCACCAGATAGGTGATGGTCACGCCTTCGGATTCCACTAGGCGCCGGACCGCGCGCAAGCCAACGACGCCCACCTCGACGAGATGCAAGGTCGCACCGGTGAGAAGGGCGGCGAGAACCTCCCGGCAGCCGGCGATCGTGGCTGGCCCGGTCAAGGGCAGGAAAACATCGTCCGAATTGATGTGGCATGCGTCGACATATTGCTGGACCCGCAAAAGCAGGCTGCGCTGGCTGTTGACGATGCCTTTGGGATGGCCGGTGCTGCCTGAAGTGTAGAGCACGATCGCGGGCGCGTCGACCGAGACGGAACAGGACTGGGGTATCGGCTGGACTTGCGGCGGGATGCTGGCGGTCGCATCGATCCAGTGGACATCGTGAGCCAAACCGACAGCGCGACCATTGCCGTCGCCTATAACCGCTGAAAGCCGCGCCGCAACGACAATGTCATTGGTTCGCGTGTCGGGGTCTCTCGCGTTGAGTGGCACCGAAGGCCGCCCAATCGCCATGCTCGCCAGCATGGCCACAGGATACCAGGCCGAGTTGGCCTGAAGGATCCCGATCGCCTGCCCGTTGGGAACGACGGCCGCAATTCGGTGGGACAGCATCTCGACGGCCTGGAAAAGCTGGGAATACGTCAAACGGGTGGTGCCGTCGCTGATCGCGACCTTGTCGGGATATTGGCTGGTGATGCTTCTCAGGTGGTCGAAGACGGCAACATTCGCAAAATCGGCGCCCATCCGTTGATAAGGGTGCAGTACAGGACCGCCCTGATCAAGTGCGTATTCCGGGACGTTTGACCATTTACGGGTGCCCGCTGGCTGACAATCCGCCCGTAGATCCAGACGCGCCTTTTCTGATCCCAAATATGCCGGAGACATGAGCTGCCCACGCTAAGATTAAGGTCACTTATCGCCCCCGGCCGAAATCTTTTCATCGATCATTCTGATGAAGCCGCGATCTTCGCCAAATGGCCGCGTTAGCGCCCTTTGGCTGTCATTCCTTGCTGCGAAGGCGTCGCGCCGAGGGAAGGACCGCGCCTGGCGTACCGACCAGCGCAGCCGGTATCGGCTCCGTGGTGTTCACGGTTCTGGCGATATCGGTAAATCTGCGCGCTATAGCGAGGAGCAAAAAGACCAGTGGTTTGCGCTTACTCGGCTCTCTGGTCAGCTTTTTGGGCTTTTCTTGATTTATTCGGTGCTTTTCTCGGGCCATGCCCGCTGGTGTCGGAGTCTCCGTCGGAGACAAAGCAGTATGCAAAGATATGGCCCCGATTCTCGTCGGTTACTTGGATCCAATCCTTTTCCCACGTTCGCAGGGTAACATGTCGATCTGTCGACATGGCGGCGGCTTTGAAAGGGCTCGGCGCGTTGACGATACGCGTCGAGATCACGTCATCGCCCTCCATTTGTTCGACGAGGTACGTCTGCATGCAGGTCTCCCCAGCCACCACAACCTGAACGTCGGCCAGACAGTTCGGTTGCAGCGTAGCAAAGAGATTTTTGACAAGTGTGACGAACCGACGAGCCCGCTGCTCGGCCGTTCCAAGAACGGCTCTTCAAATCGCCTCAAAATCTGTCTGCGAAGCGCGCAGACCGTAAACCTGAGCAAAGCTAGCGCTGGATCGACCAAGCGGCGCGCAGGTCGTTGGCTTGGGCGGTCCTGACGCCGCAAGCGGTCAGGGCGCATTTGGTTGCGGTTACGAGCGCAGCATTGTCCCTGGCGGTTGTGCCGTCGGCGAGAGAAAAATTGTTCTCGAAGCCGACGCGGACATGGCCGCCCAGCAGCGCACCGGCCGCAACGCAGGCGGTTTCTTCCCGACCGAAGGCGCAGACCATCCAGTGCGCAAAGCGCGGACGGTCATGCGCAAGGAAGGGAAGCAGGTCGGCCGGCCGCGAAACCTGTCCTGGCGTGTAGCGGCCGAGCACATAGAGCACCGGAATGTCGTCGAAAGGCACCAGCCCCCGTTGTTGCATGGCGTCTAGGGCCGACGCCTCTTCCGGCGCGTAGAGGATCATCTGAGGGGCGATCCGCTCGCCCTTCAACCACCACAGGAACTCGGCGAAAGCGGTCTCATGGGCGGCGTCTGGCACCAGCTCGCGCAGCGCCAGCGAAACCGCCTCGGGGCGGGTAGCGCGCACCACCGCCATCTGCTCGGCCGGTTGGTATTGGCCGACCGCTTCGCTGGTGATCTGGATGATCAACCGCTCGCCCACCGCATCACGTACCGCTTTCGTCGTCTCGCGATAGGCGTGCGCGTCGAGCAAATGGCCGCCGTCGCGATCGCGGACATGGGCATGGATCATGGCGGCGCCCGCCTCGAGGCAGGCGGCGGCGGTCCGAGCCAATTCCCGGGGGCCGATCGGCAGGGCAGGGTGGTCTCCCTTGCCACGCCGTCCACCATTCGGCGCAACGGCGATCGCAGTGGGCGCTACGAGTCCGGGGCCGGTCATGTCCCTATCGACAGTCATAGATGCAGTCCAATTGTTTCACCATTGCACGCTCTGTAACATATGTTGCATGATAGTTCGCTCCAAATCGCGCCACCGTCAATCGAGGAAAGCATGACACACATCCTGCATCGCCAGATCCATGCGACCCTGCCCGTCGCGGCTGGCGGCAAGGGTATCGAACTCTTGGACCGCGATGGCCGCGCCTATATCGACGCGTCGGGCGGCGCGGCGGTTTCCTGCCTCGGCCACGGCCATCCCGACGTGACGGCTGCGCTTCACGCACAGGCCGACAAGCTCGCTTATGCCCATACCAGCTTCTTCACCAATGAGCCGGCCGAGGCATTGGCCGACAAACTCGTCGCCGGCGCGCCGCAAGGCATAAGCCACGTTTATTTCGTGTCTGGCGGCTCCGAGGCGGTGGAGGCGTCGCTCAAGATGGCACGGCAGTTTTTCGTCGAGACTGGCAGGCCCGAGCGGCGAAACGTCATCGCCCGCCGTCAGAGCTATCACGGCAACACGCTTGGCGCCCTCGCTGCCGGGGGCAATGAGTGGCGCCGCGCCCAATTCCGCCCGTTGCTGATCGACACGCATCATATCGACCCATGCTATGCCTACCGCTACCAGAAAGCCGGTGAGAGCGAGGAGGCCTACGGCCTACGTGCTGCCCAGGCGCTAGAGGACAAAATTCTCGAACTCGGTCCGGACACTGTCATGGCCTTCGTGGCAGAACCTGTCGTTGGCGCGACAGCAGGGGCGGTGCCCGCCGTTCCCGGCTATTTCAGACGCATCCGCGAAATCTGTGACCGCTACGGAGTGCTCCTCATCCTCGACGAGGTGATGTGCGGCATGGGCCGCACCGGCACGCTGCACGCCTGCGAACAAGATGGCGTTGCGCCCGACCTGATGACAGTCGCCAAAGGCCTCGGCGGAGGCTACCAGCCCATTGGTGCGGTGCTGCTTGCGCGCCGCATCTTCGAGGCTTTCGCCGAAGGCTCCGGCTTCTTCCAGCACGGCCACACCTATATGTGCCACCCGATGGCGTGCGCGGCAGCGCTTGCCGTCCAGGAAGTCATCGAGCGGGACAGGTTGCTCGATAACGTCAAGGCGATGGGCGCCGATCTCGCCCGGCGCCTCGGCGAGCGCTTTTCCAACCACGCCCACGTCGGCGACATCCGCGGCCGTGGCCTCTTCATGGGGCTTGAGCTGGTCGAAGACCGTTCGTCGAAGGAGCCGTTCGATCCGAACCGCAAATTAAATGCTCGCGTCAAGCGCGAGGCGATGGCGCGCGGCCTGCTCGTCTATCCCGCGGGAGGCACGATCGACGGCGTGCGCGGCGATCATGTGCTGCTTGCGCCGCCCTTCATCATAGACGCCTCAGCGATCGACGCGGTTGTCGAACGGCTCGGCGACGCGATAGACGCCGCGGTGGCATAGCGCCAGCGCTCCTCATTCCGGCAGATAGGCCCCGAACGCCTGTAACTCCAGTTCCGTCTCCCTGACACGAGCCGCGGCGGCCGTTCCGCTGCGCGCCAGCATCGTTGCGGCCAGCGCTTCCACGATTGCCATAGCTGCGGTTACCGACGGGAAGAAGGAAGGGCTGTCGGTAGAGAAACGCAAGGTAACTTCGGCATGCCGTGCGATCGGAGCAGCCATGCTGTCGGCGATCGCGACAATCGGGACGCTGTGTCGTTGTGCAGCCTCCACCACCGGCCCGAGTTCACGCGAATAAGGCAAAAAGCCGATCGCGACGACCGCGTCCCTCTTTCCGAGCGCTGCAAGTTCCGCCTCGATCGCACCGCCGTCGCCGCCGAGCAGCGTGATCTCGCGCCGAAACATCCGGCAGAGATAGACGAGCGCGTGGGCAGGCGCACGGCAGCTTCGGAACCCGGCGACGCGTATGTGCTGCGCATTCTCCAGTATCACGCAAGCCCTTGCGATTTCTTCGCTGCCGTTGAACGATTCGGCCGCGGCCAGATTGGCCACCGTCGTCCTCAGCGATTCCGCGAAGATCGCCTCCGACCCGCGCTTGACAAGCGCATCGGCCCTTGCCGCGAAAGGCGCCTTGCCGGAGCGCAGCCGATCCTCGAACGGCTTACGCAGCGCCGCCCAGTCGCCAAAGCCTAGCCGCCGCGCCAGTCGCACGAAGGTCGTCGGTGTCACCTCTGATCGCGAGGCCAGCACCCGCATGGAAACCAGCGCCACCTCGTCGGGATGATCGACCAGGAATCGCGCCGCCTTGCGCAGTTCTGAGCTCAGTTCGGGGAGTTCGGATAGTATGCGCGCCAGAAGCGCGTCGAAACCCATCTCCCGCGTATTCATTGTAACAAGCATTTCCCTTGATTGATAAAGCGCAACAATCGTAGCATGCATCGACGTGCCTTGACACTAACACACCGGACGGCCGCGACGGCACGCAAAGTACCAAGGGAGAACCAGATGAAACATGCCCGGACTGCACGCCTCGGAGCGCAGATCGCCGCCTTGTCGGCCGCGCTGCTGTTTTCGGCCAGCGCAATGGCGCAGCAGAATTTCGTTACCATCGGGACCGGTGGCGTCACCGGCGTCTACTATGCCGCCGGCGGTGCTATCTGCCGCCTGCTCAACAAAGATCGCAAGACGCACGGCATTCGCTGCTCGGTCGAATCGACCGGCGGATCGGCATTCAACGTGAACACGATCAAGGAGGGCGAACTCGACTTCGGCATGGCGCAGTCCGACGTCCAGTACAACGCTTTCAAAGGCCAGGAATCATTCAAGGACGGTGGTGCCCATACCGACCTGCGCGCGGTTTTCTCGATCCACCCGGAGCCGTTCACGGTCCTGGCGCATCCGAAGGCCGGCGTGACGAAATTCGAGGACTTCAAGGGTAAACGCTTCAACGTCGGCAATCCCGGTTCCGGAACGCGCTCTTCCATGGAACGTCTGCTCGGTGCGATGGGCTGGACGTTGGCCGACTTTTCGCTCGCATCGGAGTTGAAGGCTGACGAGCACGGCCCGGCGCTCTGCGACGGCAAGATCGACGGGTTCTTCTACGGCGTCGGCCATCCTTCGGCTAACATCCAGGATCCGACGACCACCTGCGCTGCCAAGCTGGTGCCGCTGACCGGAGAAGTCGTGGACAAGCTCGTCGCCGAGAACCCTTACTATGCCAAGGCGATCATTCCGGGCGGTCTATACGCAAACAATCCCGACGATACCGGGACTTTCGGTGTGCTCGCCACGCTGGTCACTTCGGCCAAGGTTCCCGACGAGAGCGTCTATCAATTGACCAGGGCAGTGTTCGAGAATTTCGACGAGTTCAAGTCGCTGCATCCGGCCTTCGCCAATCTCGATCCGGCCAAGATGGTGTCGGAGGGGAATTCCGCGCCGCTGCATCCGGGCGCTGAAAAATACTTCAAGGAAAAGGGCTGGTTGAAGTAGGTTTCGTGACCTGACGACAGTCCGGCGGGTTCAGCGGACCCGCCGGGGCCATCCGCAACAGGAGGCGTCATGAGCGAAGTGAAGGAACAACCGGCCGGCGACGATCTCGAAGAGCTCGAACAACTTGTCGCGGAGGCCGATACGGGTGGCCGGCATCCGGGCGGAATAGTCGCTCGAATCCTGCTCTGGGTTGCAGTCGCCTGGTCGCTTTTCCAGCTCTGGTACGCTTCGCCTTTGCCGTTCGTGTTCGGCTTCGGCATCCTCAATGACACGGAAGCGCGTGCCATCCATCTCGGCTTCGCGCTGTTTTTGACGTTCCTCGCCTATCCGGCGCTGAGATCCTCGCCCCGCGATCGTGTGCCGCTACTGGACTGGGTGCTGGCCGTGGTCGGCGGATTTGCCGGCGCCTACCTCTTTCTCTTTTACGTCCAGCTTTCCGGACGGCCGGGCCAGCCGACCACGCTCGATCTCGTCACCGGCACCGTAGGCATCCTGTTGCTCCTCGAGGCGACGCGCCGCGCGCTCGGCCTTCCGATGGTGGTCGTGGCGTGTGTCTTCATCTTCTACACCTTTGCCGGCCAGTACATGCCGGACGTGATCCAGCATCGCGGCGCATCACTCAACAAGTTTCTAAACCATCAATGGCTGACCACCGAAGGCGTCTTCGGGATCGCACTTGGCGTGTCGACGAGCTTCGTCTTTCTCTTCGTCCTGTTCGGTACGCTTCTGGAAAAGGCAGGCGCCGGCAACTGGATGATGCAGATCTCCATCGCGCTGCTCGGCCATCTGCGCGGCGGCCCGGCAAAAGTCGCCGTGGTCTCGTCGGCTCTCAACGGCGTCGTGTCCGGCTCGTCCGTCTCCAATGTGGTTTCAGGCGGCATCTTCACCATCCCGCTGATGAAGCGCACCGGCCTTTCCGGGGTTAAGGCGGGCGCCATCGAGGCCGCGGCCTCGATCAACGGCCAGATCATGCCGCCGGTCATGGGCGCGGCCGCCTTCCTGATGGTCGAATATGTTGGCATTCCCTATTCGGAGATCGTCAAGCACGCGCTGTTGCCGGCGGTTTTTTCCTACATAGCACTGCTCTACATGGTTCACCTCGAAGCGATAAAGATGGTCCTGAAGACGATCCCGCAGCGTCCGACGCCGGCAAGAGAACGAATGCTGCGGATGGGGCTGGGACTGTCGGGCAGCATTCTCGCCGTCTGTATCGTCTATTATGGCATCGTCGCTATCCAGGCTGTCTTCGGTGGGACCGCGCCGCCGGTGCTCGCAGTCGCCGGCGTGGCTCTCTACGTCGCCTCCGTCTGGTATTCCTCTCGCTATCCGGACCTCGCACTCGACGATCCGAACGCGCCAATCCTGGAACTGCCGCGCGCCTGGGACGTCACGCGGACCGGGCTCGATTTCCTCATCCCGATCGCCGTGCTTCTGTGGTGCCTGATGGTCGAGCAGATGTCACCTGGCCTCTCGGCGTTCTGGGCAACGGTCTCGATCCTCGGCATCGTCGTGACGCGTAAGCCGCTGATGGCGGTATTCCGTAACGAAAACCTCGCCGCCTCAGTGCGTGCTGCCTGGGACGACCTGATCGACGGGCTGGCGCTCGGCGCCCGCAACATGATCGGCATCGGTATCGCCACGGCCACCGCCGGCATCGTCGTCGGCACGATCACGCTGACCGGTCTCGGCCTGATGATGACGGAGCTCGTCGAGTTAATCTCCGGCGGCAACGTCATCCTGATGCTGATCCTCATCGCCGCGATCAGTCTTGTGCTCGGCATGGGTATTCCGACCACCGCAAACTACATCCTGGTCGCGACGCTGATGGCGCCGGTCGTGGTCGATCTCGGCGCGCAGGCCGGATTGCCAATCCCGCTGATCGCTGTCCACCTCTTCGTCTTTTACTTCGGCATCATGGCCGATATCACCCCACCCGTCGGGCTGGCGGCCTTCGCGGCGGCGGCGATTTCCAAGGAAGATCCGATCGCCACCGGTTTCCAGGGCGCGCTCTACTCGTTGCGTACCGCGATCCTGCCGTTCGTCTTCATCTTCAATCCGGCGATCCTGCTGATCGGAGTCGACACCTGGCCCCAGACGATATGGGTCGCCACCGTGTCGCTGATTGCAATATTGCTGTTTTCGGCCGCGACGATGAACTGGTTCGTGACGAAAAGCCGGTTGTGGGAAAGTGCGGCCCTGCTTCTCATCTGCTTCACGCTGTTTCGGCCGGACTGGTGGCTCAACCAGGTGTCGCCGCCTTATGAGGAATTGCCGGCGAGCGAATTCCTGTCAGCGGTCGGGCAGGCGCCGGCCGACGGCCGCATCAATTTCGTCGTCGAGGGTGTCGACCTCATGGGCGAAGATGTACGCAAGACCGTCAACGTGCCGCTCGGCGAGCCGGGCGAGCCGCTGGAGCGGCTGCGCGGCATCGGTCTTACCATCACGCAAGCGGGCGACGCGCTGATGATCAGCAATGTCGATTTCGGATCCTACGCCAAGCGCATCGGGCTGGATGTCGGATATGACGTGGTGGCGGTGCTCAGAAAGGCCGACCAGCCGTCGAGCCTCATTCCAATCGGCCTGGCGCTTGCTGCGACCGCCGGCGTTGCGGCTCTGCAGTTTGCGCGAGCCCGCAAGCAGGCGGAGGAAGGCGGGGCGACTGGCTAAGTCTGGAACGGTTGACAACAGCTGGCGGCAGGCGCCGGGAAAAACCTCAGTCGGCGGTCAGGACAACCTTGACGCTCTGCGAGCGGTCGGCGGCCAGGCGAAACGCGTCGCGTGCCGAGGAAAGGGGGCGTTCCGCGGTCACCAGCTTCAGGACGTCTATGTCGCCGCCGACGATGAGATCGACCGCCTGGTTGAATTCTGCGCCGAAGCGGAACGTGCCCTTCAGGTCGATTTCCTTGGCCATCAGCGCATTGGCCGCCACCGGGATCTGACCACCCGGAAGATTGCCGACCTGAACGACCGTGCCGCCGCGCCGGACGCTGGCGATCGCCGCCGCGAGGCCCGCTGCGGTGCCTGAGATCTCGAACGCGACATCGATCGCCTTGTCGGCCGCGAGCGCCTTGAGTTCCTCGTCGCCGCCAGACAGGTCGATCGTCCTGTTTGCTCCAAGTTTGCTGGCGAAGGCAAGCGGCGCCTCTGCTATGTCGACGACGGTGAGATCGTCACACCCCTTGAGCCTGGCGGCGAGCATGGTCAGAAGCCCGATGGGGCCGGCGCCGAACAGGATGACGTTGCGGCCGGCGATGTCGCCGGCCCGCGCCACTGCGTGCAGACTGACGGCGAGCGGTTCGGCGAGTGCCGCCGCCTGGTAGGCGACATCAGGCGGGACCTTGATGCATTGCGCGGGTGTGGCGTCGAACACGCTGGCAAAACCGCCCTGCATGTGCGGCGTTTTCGACGCCGAGCCCATGAAATAGATGTTTTCGCAGAGATTGGCGCGGCCCTCCGCGCATCGCGCGCATTGTCCGCACCAGCGCGACGGGTTGACCGCCACGCGATCGCCGACGGCAAGTCCTGACGCGTCCGCGTTGATTTCCACGATCTCTCCGGCGACCTCGTGGCCGAGCACGAGCGGCGATGTGACGACAAAATCGCCGGTCCGCGCATGGCGGAAATAGTGCAGATCGGAACCGCAGATGCCGCCTGCGCCGAAGCGCACGCGCAGCATTCCCGGTGCGAGGGGGCCGAGCGGGTGCTCGACGACCCGCAGATCCTCAGGGCCGAACAGCGTCGCAGCGACTGCGCTATCGATCATCGGATCAGTCCCATTTGCGTCGGTAGCCACAGCGTGATGGCGGGGATGAAGGTGATCAGGATCAGCGCAACGATCAACGGAACGAGCCAGGGCAGAATTGCCATGGTCGTGCGCTCGACCGACAGCTTGGCGACCCGCGAGAGGACGAACAGCACCATGCCGAGCGGCGGATGGAGGAGACCAATCATCAGATTAAGCGTCATGATCAGACCGAAATGCACCGGGTTGATGCCGTACACGGCGGCCACCGGCAACAGGATGGGCACAAGAATGGTGATCGCCGCGATCGTATCGAGGAAGCACCCGACCACCAACATCAGGACGTTCACCAGGATGAGGAAGACCCACTTGTTGTCGGTCAGCGCGAAGATGAAGGTTGAGAACAGCTGTGCCGCTTGGCTGACGGTGAGCAGCCAGGCGAATATCGAGGCGGCCGTGACGATGAAGAGCACGGAGGCCGTCGTCTCGATCGTGTCGAAGCTGGCCTTGGCCAGCGTGCGCAGCGTCATCGTGCGGTAGCGCACCAACCCGAGGAAAAGCGACCAGATCACGGCGGCCATCGCCGCCTCGGTCGGCGTGAACCAGCCCATCGTCATGCCGCCGATCAGGATTACCGGCGTCATCAGCGCCATGACCGCGGAGAAATTGAAATACCAGTCGGCCGCAATCAGCACCAGCAGCGCGATTCCGACCGCGACATTGATGGACAGGCCAAGCTGCACCAGCAGATAGCAGGCGAGCGGGAAGGCAGCCACCACCAGCACCTCGCCGGCAGCTTCGGCGAGCCGTCCAAGCTCGAACGACGTGTCGGAGCCCCAGCCGCGCCTGTAAGCGAAGATGGCGACCGTCACCATCATCAGCACGGTCATCACCACACCGGGCAAGATGCCGGCCATGAACAGCGCGCCGATCGAGACATTCGCCATCATGCCGTAGATGACGAAGGGCAGCGACGGCGGGAAGATCGGCCCGAGCGTGGCCGATGCTGCGGTGACCCCGACGGCCGCCTCGATCGGATAGCCGTGATCCTTCATCGCCTTGATCTCGATCGTGCCGATGCCGGCGGCGTCGGCGAGCGCGGTGCCCGACATGCCAGAAAAGATCACCGATCCGATGATGTTGACCTGCGCCAGGCCGCCCTTCATCCAGCCGACCAGGGCAAGGGCGAAGGCGTAGATGCGCCCGGTGACGCCCGCAATATTCATGAGATTGCCGGCAAGGATGAAGAAGGGAACGGCGAGCAGCGGAAAGCTCTCCACCCCGGCAATCATGCGCTGGGCCGCAATGATGTCGGGCGCGACGCCATAGAGCACGAGGTAGAGCACCGAGGCAGTCGCCATCGACACGGCTACCGGCACGCCAATCAGCATTAGGACAAGAAAGCCTCCGACCAAAAGCAGCATCGCTCAGTCTCCCGCCGTTTCGAACGCACCCGGGCGCTCAAGAACCGAATAGCCGCGCCTGTAGTTGCCGACAAAGACCTGGATCGAGCGCACGAACATCAGCGCGAAGCCTGCCAGGACGGCGTAGAAGAACCAGCGGCGCGGCAGGTTGACGGTGACCATGCGTTCGTGCGCCACGATCGAGACGTAGCGCCACATCAGCCAGGTTCCGTAGGCGAAGAAGACGACACGAATGACGTCGACAGCGAGTGCCAGCCAGCGGCCGACACGCTCCGGCAGGTAATGGTAGAGTACATCGACATGGATGTGACGCGAGACGCGCACGCACATGGCGGCGCCGAGAAAAACGACGACGACCAGCGCGTTGATGGCGATCTCCTCGGTCCAGGCAAGGCTGTTGTTCAGCGCATAGCGGGTGAAGAACTGCAGGAAGACACAGACGACCATGCCCCAGAACACGGCGAGCGTGATCCAGTCCTCGATGCCGTGGTCCGACAGGTCAATGTGTACCGGCACCTCCTCGAAAGCGTGGGCGATCTCTTCGACAGTGATCTCGGCATGGTGTTCCTCGGCCATTGGCGCGGGCTCCCGAAGCTGGTGAGTCGTCAAGGGTTGGAAAGGCCGTCCGGCGCAACGTGGGGCCGGACGGGCGGGCAGGTTAAAGCGGCGAATCCGGTTGCCGCTCTATCCCCTTGTCTGAGCACCTGATTTTCCCGATACTCTACTTGATCGCGCGGATCGCTTCCCAATCGGCCTTGTTGTAGCCGAACTCCTCGAACGTGACCTTCTCAAGCACATTCTTCTCAAAATCGGCACGGTCGATGTCGGTCACGGTGATGCCGCGATCCTTGAACACCTGCACCAGTTCCTTTTCGCGCGCGACGATCTTTGCCGTGGCACGGGCGGCCGCCTCCTGCATCACCTCCGTGAAGATCTGCTTGTCCTCGTCGGAAAGCGAGGCCCAGCGCGACTGCGATACGATCGTGTTGAGGTGATCGACGATGTGTCCGGTGAGCACGATGTGCTTCTGCACCTCGTAGAATTTCTTCGCCTCGATGGTGGTCAGCGGGTTCTCCTGAGCCTCGACTGTGCCGTTCTGCAGGGCCAGATACACCTCGGCGAAAGCGATCGGCGCGGTGTTGGCGCCGCAGGCACGCGGCATGGCGAGATAGGCCGGCACGTCGGGGACGCGCATCTTCAGACCTTGCATGTCGGCGCATTTGGCGATCGGCCGGTTTGAGGTGGTCTGCCGGGTGCCATAATAGGTGGTGGCCGTTATGTGATGGCCGGACTTTTCCTCGTAGCCCTTGGTCAACGCCTTGTAGACGTCGCTTTTGGTGTATTTCAGCAGATGGTCGGCGTCGCGGAAGATGTAGGGGAAATAGGTGACGCCGATCGGCGGATATTCGCGCGCCGCGAAGCTCGACCCGGAGATGATGATATCGACCGTGCCGAGCGTCAGGCCCTGGTTTATGTCTGCTTCCTTGCCGAGCTGCGAGGCCGGATAGACGTCGACGGTGTAGCGGCCCTGAGTGCGCTTCTTAATCTCCTCCGCTGCCCACACGGACTCGGTATGGAAGGGCTCCGACGTCTCATACACGTGGGCCCATTTCAGAGCTGTCTGCGCCGAGGCCGAAGCCAAAGGCATAGCGATCGCTGCGATCGCACCGAGTAGAACTGCGTATTTTCTCAGCATTGTGTTCCTCCCTGAGGTTGGATTTGACTGCTCCGACCGGATCTCCCCCCGGCCGACTGCTAGATATTTTAGTTGAGCATCGGATTTCCCAAAACCGATTCCTGCTTTTGGGTCCGATGCTCTATTCCGCGACCTCCCCGGCCACGGATTTCTCACCGAAATTGCGTGAGAATCTCAGTTGCGACTGACGCAGATGTTCCTGCATGGCGGCCTTCGCCCGTTCGGGCTCGCGCGCCGCGATCGCGTCCCGCACCGCGCGATGCTCCTCCGCGGCGGCCCGCCAGGAATCCCTGTTCTCGAAATAACTCGACAGGCGTTCGAAATATGGGTTCATGCGCTGGTCGAAAAGCTCGCCGATGCAGCGCACCAGGACGGCGTTTCCGAGAATGCCCGCCACCATCGTATGGAACTCGCGGTCGAGCGCGATCGTCGTCTTGGTCGGGTGAGGTATGTCCTCCATCCGGCGCAGCACGTCGTCCATATGTTCGATGTCGATCGGCCGAACATGGAGGGCGGCTTCGGCGGCGATCGCCCCTTCGATGAACTCGCGTGCCCGCAACAGCTCGAACGGGCCTTCATCCATCTCTGCAGTCAAAACCTCGGCACGCGGCCGGTCGGTGACGTAGATGCCGGAGCCGACGCGAATGCGTATACGCCCCTCGACCTCGAGCGCGATCAGCGCTTCACGGACGGTCGGGCGGGAGATGCCAAGCTGATCGGCCAGTTCGCGCTCAGTCGGCAGGCGATCGCCGACTACGAACTCGCCCGCGTCGATCAGCTGCCTGAGCTGATCGGCGATCTGTCGGTAAAGTCGACGCGGTTCAACGGCCTGGATCGGCATTCTCACCCAGTTCTACTTCAACAGAATCATCGGGCTGGTCCCGGATCGGTAAATTGGTCTGACCTATTAATCGAAGGTGCCGCGAAAAAAGCGGAGAGTCAAGCAGCAGAGAACGCCCATGGAACTCATTCTCCGTGACTTTCTTGGAAACGACGGATCGGCCATGGCTGGACGGCAACTCTTGACCTTCCAGCAACTGGAAGGCTTATCGAATGGTTTCGCCGCCAGCACCATCTCCGGGAGTTTCTAGGGGAAGGGCCTGCGACGCGGCGCGTTCAAGGGGGCGGACGAAACAGTCCGTCGCTCTAAGGTCAGTGGAGAGAAAACCGACAGGAGTTCTGCAGTGTTCGTACAGCCCGTCGACTACTTTCTTGCAGTCTGGTTCGTTCTAGCGGCCCTCAGCACGGCTTGCGTGGCGTGGGATCAGTTCCGCAACAATCCCGAGCCCGTGGTAATGAAATGGGGCTTCATCCTGGTCACGCTCTATATGGGGCCGCTGGGGTTGCTGATTTACGTGCTGGCCGACAAGGAGCCTCGGCCGGGCGAACACGAGGCGTTCACCAAGCCGCTCTGGAAGCAAGGCGTCGGCTCGACGATCCACTGCGTCGCCGGAGACGCCACCGGCATCATCCTCGCGGCAGCAATCACCGCCGCTCTCGGGCTGCCGATGTGGATCGACCTCATCGTCGAGTACGTTGCCGGATTCGCGTTCGGCCTGTTCATCTTTCAGTCGCTGTTCATGAAATCGATGATGGGCGGCACCTATTGGGAGAACGTCCGCAAGAGCTTCATGCCGGAATTCATCAGCATGAATTTCATGATGGCGGGCATGGCTCCGGTCATGAGTTTTCTGATGATGGGCAGCGACATGCGGGCCATGGAACCGACCGAGTTCCTGTTCTGGGGCGTGATGTCGTTCGGCGTGATCGTTGGATTCATCACTGCATATCCTGCCAACGTGTGGATGGTGGTTCGTGGCCTGAAGCACGGGCTGATGACCGAACGCGAGCCGGAATTCGACAAGGCGAGGGAAGGCAGGCGCGAGCACACGCATGGCGGCGCGGAAGTCGGGGTAGCGGGGCACCGTCATGACGAGGAAAAGCGCAAGCCTGAACCGACGGGAGACCGCCCAAGCCACAGCGCTCACGCGCGCGTCGACGAACACGCCAACCCTGGACATGGCGGCGCAGGCGGCAATCCCGGGGTTGGTCATTATGGATCCGGCCACGGATCGACGCATGGGGAGGCGGGCATCACTGCCTTTGCGAGGATCGGCCGTCATCCGCTTCATCCTATGCTTGTGCCGCTTCCGATCGGATTTTTCATAGCGGCACTGCTTACCGACATCGCCTATTGGCTTACGGCTTCGCCGGCGACGGCGAGCGCAGCCACATGGCTGATTGCCGGGGGCGTCGTGACCGGCGCCGTCGCCGCTGCCGCCGGTCTGGCCGACTTTTTGGCAAACGCCGAGATTCGCGCGCTCTACCACGCACGCTATCATCTCGTCGGAAACGTCGCGGTTCTAGCGATAGGAGCAACCAGCCTGTGGTTGCGAAATTCAGTGGGTGAGGCCGATGCCGTGCTGCCTTGGGGTCTCTCAATGTCCGCTGCGGTCGTCGCGCTGTTGGCATTCACGGGGTGGCATGGAGGCGAGATGGTCTTTGGCCACGGCGTCGGCATGCAGCCGCATCAGCATGAAGCTGGGCACAGGGTCCATCGGCAAGGATCTCGATCCGGCCACGGCTCAGCCCATGGCAATGGGGGAGGCGGGTCGCGTAGTCCGCATGGCGGTCACGGGATGGAACCGGATGCAACTGTACCGCAACTCGCGGCCTTTGGCGGCGTGTCCGTGCTTGCGCTGGCGCTCGGCATGATCGCTCCGGCCAATTGGGTGAACCTCACCCTCAGCGCGCGAGACGTCGGCGGCGCTATCATGCCGCCGGGTATGGTTATGGACCGCGACACGCCGGCTGCAGCGATGCTCGACATGGCCGCCGTGCATCCTCGCCTGGTCACGGCCAGTCATGGCCTGGAGGTACGCGGCGACCGGGAACTGCAAGCCAGGATGGAGAACGGGGTGAAGGTGTTCGACCTTGAAACGTCGGTCATCCGCTGGGCGATCCTGCCTGACGTGAAAGTCGATGCCTATGCGATCAACGGTCAGGTTCCGGGCCCGCGGCTGCATATCCGGCAAGGCGACCGCGTGCGCATCAACGTCACGAACCGCCTGCCGGAGAGCACGACCCTGCACTGGCATGGATTGATCCTGCCGAACGAAATGGATGGCCCGGCCGAGATCACGCAGGAGCCCATCCCGCCCGGCGGCAGCTACCGATATGAATTCACGGCGGGCCAATCAGGGACCTACTTCTATCACTCGCATGACCATGTCGATCGCCAGCAGGCGCTCGGACTCTACGGCGCGCTCATCATCGATCCTGCCAATCCCCAGGTCGAGATTGCGGCAGACCACGACTATGTTATTCAGCTTCAGGAATGGCTGATGCGGGAGGGCCTGACCTTTCCGTCGATGCCGATGGACGGCGGGCAGCCGAATTACTTCACCATCAACGGCCGCGCCTATCCTTCGACGGACACGATCAGGATGAAGGTCGGCGAAACTCTGAAAGTGCGCTTCATCGGCACCAACAATGGGTTTATCCACCCGATGCACATCCACGGCGGTCCATTCGAAGTTGTCGCCCGCGACGGCGAGACGATCCCGGAGTCGGCGCGTTTCCTTGCCGACACAGTCAACGTCGGACCAGGGCAACGCTACGATGTCGTCTGGCAGGCCCGTCGGCCCGGAAAATGGCTGATCCACTGCCATATCGGGCACCATACGACCAACAACAATGTCGAAGAGAAGGGCGGTGGCGGACTGATGGTCGTGATCGATGTGCAATCCTGAAGCCCTTCCGCAAAGCGAAAACATAGATGGATGTGTTTGCCGTATACGGCGGCCTATTTGCTGTTGCCTTCGCCGCGGCGACCATCCTTCCGGCGCAGTCGGAGGCCGCCCTTGCAGGGCTCCTCGCCACGGGTTCCTTCTCGCCCGCAGTGCTGGTTGGTGTCGCCAGCATAGGCAACGTCCTGGGCTCGGCGGTGAACTGGGGGCTTGGTCGAGGGATCGAACGCTTCCGGGACAGGCCATGGTTTCCGCTGCGTCCTGCGATGCTCAACCGCGCAACGAACTGGTATCGCCGTTACGGTAGATGGTCGCTCCTGTTAAGCTGGATGCCGATCATCGGCGACCCGCTGACCGTGGTCGCTGGGGTCTTGCGCGAGCCGCTATGGAGCTTTGTCGCAATCGTCGCCCTCGCGAAGGTTTCGCGTTATCTGGTCGTCGCCGGGGCGGTGCTGAACCTGATGTAAAACCGGAATCGCGGACATCGCAGCGCTGCTTTTTGCGCGGGCCATAAACAGGCCATACAAAAATGTATGAAAAATGTGGTGGCACATGGCGGCTTCGAGCAATACCGTCCTTACAACAACCTTCACTTTTGGTTGCACTGCAGCAAACTGGTCGAGGGCGGCCTTGACAAATCAGCCGAACAATTGTCGGAAGGGGTTGATGAGGACTCTTGGTCGATTCACGATCCTAGGAAACGCACCGCTCCGAGCAATGCTGGCGGTTTTGTTCCTGGTCATGTCGGCTCTTCAGCCTGGTCTGTTCGCCACAGCCAATGCTACGGGTTTTCACGCCGGGGTGCATCTCCAGGCCGAGACAGCCGCACACGATATGGGCGATCACGGCGCCACGGCGGACGACGCGGACACATCGGAGCATCATCACGGCGCCAAGCAATCCGCCGACAAGAGCTGTGAAGCCCATTGCGCGCCGGCAAATGCCGTGCCGGTCGACTGCCCTGACTTGGAGCATGTTGTCTCCCGCTGCTTTGCGCCCGTCGTTGCCGTCACTTTGCCGCTTGGCGAATACACAGCGCTCATAAGGCCCCCCAAACATCTGAACTGACTCGCCCTTTCGGGGCGTTCGCGCGCAGCGTCGGGAATCCGTTCCCGCGCGGCCAAACGCATACGTCATGTTTCAGGTCTACAATGAAAATCGCAAGCTCCGCGATGCTCGCATCGCTGTTAGTTACCGGATGTGCGGCAACCACGCCGCCGGACATCCTTCCCGCCTTCAATCCGGCCGATCCCGCAATGGGCGTCCGTGATGTGCACTACCACCCGGTCGTCGTCGACTATCGCCACCGGGAGCCAGTCGATCCGCGGAATTGGCGGCGTCTCAATCAAGAACGTTCTCCCGTGAACCCGGGAGCCGGATCATGACGCGCCGGTTCCTGACCATAGCTGCAGTGGTGACCATTCCGCAGATCGCAGCCGGATGCACGACCAGCGGGGTCCTTGATGGCATCTCGGCCCCGATGGCCGGCTTCACGACAGTTGCGGCGCGTGCCGAATCCGTGACCGGCAAGAAAACCGTATGGGTGCAATCCAGCGAGGAAGCGCGGACGGCTTCAGAGCGCGTGAAGCGCCTCGTCCAGAAGAAGACAATCGGCCCGGACACCGCGGTGCAGGTCGCCTTGCTCAACAACAAGGGCCTGCAGGCCGCCTACGCCGAGATCGGCTTGTCGGCGGCCGACATGTGGCAGGAGACGATGCTCGTCAATCCGACGATCTCTGTCGGCATGATCGGTGTCGATCCCATGCGGACGATTGAAGGAGCGGTGATCAGCAACATCCTTGCGCTGGCGACCCACAAGCGGCGCGTCGCAGTCGCGGACGCACGTTTCCGTCAGGCCCAGCTCCGCGCCGCCGAAGAAACGCTACGATTGGCCGCGGACACGCGGCGGGCCTGGATCAATGCTGTCTCGGCCTGGGAGAGCGTTTCCTATCTGAACAAGGCGCAAGCCGCCGCCGACTCTGCCTCCGAACTCGCTCAAAAACTTGGAGAGACGGGTGCCTTCACAAAGACCGGCCAAGCCCGCGAACACGTCTTTTATGCCGAGATCACCGGTCAGGCGGCGGAAGCGCGGCTCGCTGCCCGGACTGCCAAGGAAGAGCTCACCCGGCTGATGGGTCTATGGGGACCGGACGTCGATTACTCGGTCCCCAACATGCTTCCAGCCCTGCCCAAAGGGGCCAAGGCCAAACGCGCGATCGAGGCTGAGGCGCTAAAAAATCGCGTCGATCTCGAGATCGCGAAACTTGAGCTGGAGGCGCTGGCGAAATCCTACGGTCTGACCGAGGCGACGCGCTACGTCAGCGACCTGGAACTACTTTCCGGCGTCGAGGTGGAACGCGAGGAGTCGGAGGAGGGCGGAACGGAGACGAGTGTCTCACCCACTCTCGAGCTCGAGCTCGTCATTCCGATTTTCGATACCGGCAAGGCACGCATGCGCAAGGCCGAGCTTGCCTACATGCAAGCCGCAAACCGGTTCGCGGAAAAGGCGGTCAACATCCGGTCGGAGGCGAGATCCGCCTATGACGCCTACCGTTCGACCTACGACATTGCCCGGCACTATCGGAACAATGTTGTGCCGCTGCGAACAAAGATCGAGGCGGAGTCGGTCCTCACCTACAACGGCATGATCACCAACACGTTCGAGCTGCTGGCGGACACACGCGCGAAAATCAGCTCGATCATGCTTTCCCTCAACGCCAAGCGCAATTTCTGGCTGGCCGATGTCAATCTCGGAACCGCCATCCACGGCGGCGGCGCGAGCGCGTCCGGGGGCGGCGACGCACCGGCCGCGGCCGAAGCAGGCGCCGAAGGCCACTGAATTCAAGGAGAAGAAAAATGCTTTCAAGACGTCAGTTGTTAGGCGCGGGAGCCCTGCTCGCCGGCGCCACTGCATGGACCAAAACGTCCGCGATGGGGCTGCCCGACGCACCAATCATGGAGTCCCCTGATATGCAGCCTCCGATCTTCCCGACGAGCGGACCGGACTACCAGCCGGTCGTGACGCTCAACGGCTGGACCCTTCCGCATCGCATGAACAGCGGCGTGAAGGAGTTCCACCTCGTGGCCGAGCCGGTCGAGCGCGAGATGTCGCCCGGCATGACTGCCTATCTCTGGGGCTACAACGGTCAATCTCCCGGCCCGACCATAGAGGCGGTTGAGGGCGACCGAGTCCGCATCTTCGTAACAAACAAGCTGCCGGAGCATACGACGATCCATTGGCACGGCATGATCCTGCCCAACGGCATGGACGGCGTGACCGGTCTTACCCAGCCCGGGATCCCGCCCGGCAAGACCTTCGTCTACGAGTTCGACCTCGTGAAGAGCGGCACATTCATGTACCACCCGCACGCCGACGAAATGGTCCAGATGGCGATGGGCATGATGGGCTTCTTCGTCATTCATCCCAAAGACCCGAAATTCATGCGCGTGGACCGCGATTTCGTGTTCCTGCTGAACGCCTTCGATATCGAACCGGGGTCGTACGTCCCGCGCATCATGGAGATGACGGATTTCAATCTCTGGGGTTGGAATAGCCGCGTCTTTCCGGGGATCAGTCATCTTCCTGTGGCGAAAAACGACCGGGTCAGGGTTCGCGTGGGCAACCTGACCATGACCAATCATCCGATCCACATGCATGGTTACGACTTCGAGGTGACCTGCACCGATGGCGGCTGGGTCCGGCCGGAGGCGCGGTGGCCGGAGGTGTCGATCGACATTCCCGTCGGCGCCATGCGGGCATATGAGTTCGAAGCCAAATACGAGGGCGACTGGGCAATCCATTGCCATAAGTCGCACCACACAATGAACGCCATGGGCCACGACGTGCCCACGTTCATCGGCGTCGACAACTCGAAAGTCACCGACAAGATCCGCCGGGTCCAGCCAGAATACATGGCCATGGGTGACCGCGGCATGGCCGACATGGGCGAGATGGAGATGCCACTTCCCGACAACACGATTCCGATGATGACCGGCTGGGGCCAATTCGGCGCCATCGAGATGGGCGGCATGTTCTCAGTTGTGAAGGTTCGCGAGGGTCTGGCCTCGAACGATTACGCCGATCCGGGATGGTACCAGCATCCGGAGGGAACCGTGGCTTACGAGTGGAAGGGGGATGTCCCCGCTCCGACGAAATCAGGCGACGCAAAAACGATGGCCCCGGCAGCGCACGGCGGTCACGGCAAACAGGGATGAGAAACCGAAACCCCTCAACCTCAACAATGAGAGAAAGTGCAGCATGAAACGTATAATCGCAGCGGCCGTTTTGATGGCGGTCAGTTCGGGAGCAGCTCTTGCCGGTGGAACCCATGCCGGAGGCCATGGCGACAAAGCCGCCACAATGCCGATCGGCAGCCCTGGCGAGGCTAGCAAGGCAAAACGGACCATCAACATCTCGATGTCGGAGAAGGACGACGGAAAAATGTTGTTCCAACCGGCCGTCCTCAAGGTGAAGAAGGGCGAGACCGTTCGCCTGAAATTCATCAACAAGGGCCAAATCGATCACGAGTTCGTCATGGACGTCCACGACGGAATTATGGAGCACAAGGCGCTGATGGAGAAATTCCCCGAGATGGAGCACGCCGATCCCAACGCGATCCGGCTGGCGCCCGGCGCCAGAGGCGAGATCATCTGGACGTTCGCCAATGCCGGCGAATTCGGCTTCGCCTGCCTGGTCCCGGGCCACTACGATTCCGGCATGAAGGGCGACATCACCGTCGCCAACTGACTGCTAAACCGCAAAGGAAGCTAATCATGACACTATTGGTAAAGACTCTCTCGGCACTCGCGCTCGTGCTCGCCATCGGCGGGAGCGCGCTTGCGCAGGAATACGTGAAGGGCGAAGTCATCAAGGTCGACGCCAAACAGAAGAAGCTGACGATCAAGCACGAGCCGCTGACCAATCTCGACATGCCTGCGATGACGATGGTGTTCGTCGTCGCCGAGCAGGGCCTGCTCGAGAAGGTCAAAACCGGTCAGGCGATCGAGTTCACAGCCGACCGCGTCAACGGACGCATCACGGTCACCGGCATCAAGTGATCCGGGACTGGTGCCGCGGGTTGAAAAATCCGCGGCGCCGGAGGTTTTCGCAAGCGATCCGGCGCGACAGTTTGCAAGGTGATGAGTTCCAAGGCGCTTTCCGCCTGGGACCGTGTTGTCGATCCAGTGCACGGATGTTGAGACGTCAGACCCAGTACCTGGCCGGTGGAAAGGCCGCGTCGCCGACTAAGGGCACCAGGCCGAAAAACCCGCCGTCAAAACCTCACTGAGACATCGCTTCGGACGCCATCGCGGGCAGAAGCAAACTGGCCAAAAGGTCATCAACGCTTGGCGCACCAAGCCAGATGAGAGATTAGCATTATGAAAATTCTCTTAGTCGAAGACGACGAACAAATCAGCCGTTACATCGAAAATGGACTGAGCTCTTCCGGCCATGTGGTCGATGTCCTGACAGACGGGCGCGATGCTTTGCTTGTCGGACTGCGCGAACCCTATGACGTCGCCATTGTGGATCGGATGCTGCCTGGCCTCGATGGCTTGTCTCTCGTGCGGGGTCTTCGAGGCGCCGGCGGAAAGGTGCCAGTGATTTTCCTGACGGCAGTGGGCGGTGTCAACGATCGAGTTGAGGGATTGGAGGCAGGTGCGGACGATTACTTGATCAAGCCTTTTGCATTCTCCGAACTCCTGGCTCGGGTCAATGCTCTGCAAAGGCGCCCTCCGATCACCGCCGAAAAGGCAAAGCTGAAGGTGGCTGATCTGGAACTGGATCTCTTCAGCCGCCTCGCCACCCGCGGCGGAACGACGATCGAATTGCTCCCTCGGGAGTTCGCGCTGCTTGAACTCCTGATGCGTAACGAGGGCCGCATACTGACGAAGACCATGCTCCTTGAGCGGATCTGGAACTTCAACTTCGACCCACAAAGCACCGTGGTGGAAACCCATATTAGCCGACTGCGGGCGAAGATCGACAAACCATTTGATGTTCCGCTCCTGCGTAACACACGCAATACCGGCTACACCATTCATGGCCAACGCTAGTATCGCGAGAAGTACGTCGATCCGCCTTGCCGCCTTCTACATCTCCCTGTTTCTGCTTTCGTTCCTTGGAGCCAATTTCGTCGCTTACAACATGGTCGCCGCCTATCTTTACGAGCGGCTGGATTCCAATGTGACGGAGCGGTTCCGGGAGATTTCTTTCGCCTATGACGCGAACGGTGTCGATGGTGCTGCCGCCATGATCCGAAGCCATGGCCCGGCAATCAGGGGACAGGAGACGCTTTACACACTGAAGGATTCCGACGGCGACTTCCTGGCTGGCAACATTGATATTTCCGACGTCCCGCCGGGATTTTCTACGCGCGCACCGACAAGCCACGAGGCGGCGCTCAACAACTACCGGCTCTACCGGAAGAACCTGGACGGCTACGACCTAACCGTCGGCGTAAGCTATGACGACACCGATCGCTTGCGCGGCATCGCGCTTGTCAGCTTCGGCTGGGGAACGGCGATCGTACTTGCGGGAGGGCTCGGCGCGGGCGCGGTGTTGGCCTTCCGCACACGGCGGCGTATTGCTGGACTGTCGCGCGCTATGAAGGCCGTCGGCGCTGGCGAACTCGCTACCCGCCTGCCACTCTCCTTGCGCGGCGATGACATCGACATACTGGCAGCTGAGATAAATGTCGCGCTTGCACAGCTACAGGCCAACGTCGCGGCGATGACGCAGGTAACGACGGACATCGCGCACGATCTCAAGACGCCGATCGGTCGGCTGTTTCTAACGCTTGAGGCCGCTTCCGAAAGCAAAGACCAAACGGCCATCAGATCGCTCATCGAAAAAGCTATGGGCGAAGTTTCGCATATAGCCGGCACGTTCGAGGGCTTGCTGCGCATCTCGCAAATCGAGTCCGGCGCACGCCGTTCGCGATTTGCGCAGGTGAACGTTTCGGAGTTGGTCGCCGAAATCTACGATATCTATAGCCACATCGTCGAGGACGCCGAGCGTTCGCTGGTTCTGTCCAGTGACAGCCGAAACACGGCCTCATTCATATGGGGCGATGCCGATCTGCTGAAGCAGATGTGCGTAAATCTTATCGTCAATGCAATGCGCCATACACAACGAGGAGCCCGGATTGCGATCGGTGTCACGACGCAGGCGAATCGCTGCGCAATCGTCGTCAGCGACAACGGACCGGGCATCCCGGCGGCGGAGCAGCTGAAAGTGTTCAAGCGCTTCTATCGCCTGGAAAAGAACAGGACCACCGAAGGGACAGGGCTCGGCCTAAGTCTGGTCAAGGCCATATCGGATATGCACGGCGCGACAATTTCCCTGGGCGACAACAGGCCCGGCTTAATCGTGGAAACAGAGTTCCCGCGTAAACTATGAAAGCGTTTGAGGTTAGTCACGTGAACGGATGGTTCATATCGCCTGTGACGAAACTACAAATATTCAATAGTGGTTCGATCAGACCAGAGTTCGCATACCCGCCACGAAGGGAAATCGCCCGTTCCGGGTAGCGTGGTATAGCCGGCGGTATTGGTCGCCAGGTCCGGCGTACGCCGGCGGATGCGCGCCTACGGCACTGACTTTCTATATGCTGGGTACGGACCTGCCTGCGCATCAGCGGCTATGTCTGATACGATATCGCCGGCGAAAACCTCAGCTCCGACGTCGTTGGGACAGTTGTCATAAGCGGGCCGTTCGCAAGACAGATGCACGCTCACGGACCGAGCTCGCCACCTTGCGCGTCTATGCTCAAATCAAACACTACCCTTCCCTCGGTGACGCTGCGACCACATCACGACTGATGACAGCATTGCGGGTGAGAGCAGCATCATGAGGCGTTGCTTGTGTAGGCGACGACCATCCCCGAGGGGGTGGTGGAGAGTCGGTTTCCTTGGTGCGGTGTGCTGTGCTGTACAGGCTTGGTTGAGGAAGCAGTCGAAAGGACAAACCAGCCGGCGCATTGCCGGCTGGTTTGTCCTGCACTGGCTCCGCTGGGAGGATGCGGAGCTGCGGTGTTGGGCCGGCTACCGGCCCGCCCAGCTGGCGCGCTGGCGGGGGCTCCCGACCTGCCACGATGAGGGGCTCACAGCTTCGACCCTATTGTAGGCGGAACTGGAATTCTCGATATCGCCATTGTCGAGCACTTGGGAAGATACGTCGGGCTTGGATGCCGATTTCGTGGTTTCGCCCGTCGATCCATGGCCGTGCAAGACCCCGTCGATGCGGGGGCTTGTTGCGTTTGTGCCGCTGTTGGCGACACTGGCCGTGGTCATTGCCGCGAAGACTATCAATGCATATCCGATGGTGTGTTTCATGGCTCAGTCCTTTTGTCGAAAGCGAGCGTTCGAACGCTCAGCAACCACAGACTACCGGGTCGAATTCACGGGCACCTTCCCTCGGATTTACATTTTTGTGATTCTCATGCGTAGCCGCGGCTGAATCCGAAATCGGGAAGATCAGTTTTGAAGATGTTGAACGGCTGTCTCAGTTTCTCTTACGCCGATGCATGGGCTATCCAATGCGGCTTCAAAGGGAAAGAGCGCGTTCAACCAGGCGGGAGCGCACTGGCGCAGGAATATGTGAAGGGCGAAGTCATCAAGGTCGACGCCAAACAGAAGAAGCTGACGGCGATGACGATGGTGTTCGTTGTTGCGGAGCAGGGCCTGCTCGACAAAGTCAAAACCGGTCAGGCGATCGAGTTCACAGCCGACCGCGTCAACGGATGCATCACGGTCACCGGCATCAAGTAATCCGGGACAGGCACCGCGGGTTGAAAAATCAACCCGCGGCGCTGTGCTGTCGAAAATGCCATGAGTACGGAAGTCAGGATGAAGGGGCCGCGCAGAAAATCCTCCAGAGATTTTCTTTCCAGTCATCATGTGCGGAGCGGTTCAGAGACATCTCTATGGGATATTTTCGCACACCTACGCTCACATATGCCGGATAACTACAGCGAACGCGTGCATGATGCCTGCCGGTATCTTCGTACCTGATGACGCCGTTCGCGTCCGTCTCGACGAGGCCAATAGCGACGTCAAAGTCATAATCCCCATATGGCGAGACACTGTTGTCCATGACGCTGAGCTGGACCGAGGTGGCATCTGGAAAACTGGCGGTGTAAAAGACCAGTTGCTCCGCCGCCATCGAGGGCGTAGCCACCAACACGCCGGCAAACAATGCAATGGCGCGCATTTCCTCCTCCCGAGGATCCAGAGCGAGACTATCACCTCTCGCGTCAATATTCTAATTACTGTTCCGGGCAGTGGGTCGAGGCATTCCGATGCGCGTTGCGTTGCATGTCTCCTCCCATCCGTTACCTCCAGTCAGGACCATCAATGGCAAATCCTCCGCGCCGACCGACAAATCCAATGGCTGCCGCCGAAGCCGCCTTCAAGCCAGTCAAGAAGCCGGCCCCACCGGTTCGCGAAGCCGCAGCTGCTCCAAGTGTCAGAGAGCTTGTTTCAATCAGGATTGATCGAGCTGTCCTGGATTATTTCCAGGGGGACGGACCCGGTTGGCAGGACCGTATTAATGATGCTTTGCGGGCCATGGTCGAGAAGCGGATCGCCGCCGAGGGCGATCGTTCAGACGACATCACCTGACGAAAATGTGAGCGCCTGGTGATCTTTTCTGGGCGGCATGTGGGAATGCATCATGCCGGAGGCACATCATCGCCGGCGGGCAAGCTCCCGATAAAACGCCTCCGGCGTAACGGCGATCTCCGACGCAACATGATGCCAGCGTCCCTTGGGCGGCAAGACGCCGCCGTTGCATGCCATCCAGGCGCTGACTCTCGCTGCGACGGATTTCAGGGATAGTATCTCGGTTCGCGTTCGCGTCTGGTGGACCTCGCCTGCCAAGTGTCGCAGCAGTGAGGAGGCCAGCGCGCGATCGCTTTCGAGCGCCGCCTTGGCCTTGGTGATCGGCACGGCGCGCACTGTCGATTCCTCGGTTGCCAAGGCGTCGCAATGATATCGATCCGCAAACAGCGAAGCCTCAGCCAGGATCGAAGCCGAGCCGGCACGCTGCAACGTCAGCTGGAACCCGTCGGGAAGTGCACGAACAAGGCGCAGTTCTCCCGCGGTGACCAGGAAGAGCGACAGCACCGGGTCGTCCATACGAAACAGGACGCTGCCGGCAGGGAGAGATTGCTCTCGTTCCGCGAGTTCGAGGAATCGCTCGAAGAGGAGTTCCGACATGATCGCAATCATGTTTCAGTTCCCGCGGCTGTGTCAAACGTCGCAAACATGAAACGCTAAAGATCATTCGATGAACCGCATCCCCATTGCCGCGCTGTCTCTCATGCTGACTTTTCTTGCCGCCCCTCACGGACTGGCGCAGCAGCATGGCAGCATCAACCATCACAAGGCCGCTGAAGGAAAGGATCCAGCCACTTCGTCTTATTTCGGGATGGAGACGCGCCGCGTGAAAGCGCTCTCGGACGAGCAGATTTCCGACCTTATGGCGGGGCGAGGGATGGGTCTGGCATTGGCGGCCGAACTCAATTCCTATCCGGGTCCGTCACATGTCCTCGATCTCCGTGATGCTCTTGATCTCAGCGACGAACAGGCCTCGCGGACCAAGGCCCTGCTGGATCAGATGAAGGCAGAAACCATCCCGCTCGGAAGACGAATCATCGAGGAAGAAACCGAACTGGACCGCTTGTTTTCCGAACGAAAGATAACGTCGGCGCACCTCGTTGAAATGACAAAAACCATCGCCGACGGGCAAGGCGCGCTACGAGCAGCGCACCTGCGCTATCATCTCGATATGGCCGAGTTGCTCACCTCTGAGCAGATCGGCCGGTACTCGCAGCTTCGCGGATACTCTGGCCGGGTCGATTGAACAGGGCTGCGCACGCAACTTTGGCTTCATCAGCGGACGCTATTGCGCGACCGCACCTTCCAGGTAGCCGATTATCGCGGCGCGCTGGGCGGCGTTGGGAACGCCCACTGTCATCGATGTGCCCGGAACCATAAGGCGTGGCGCCGCGAGGAAGGCATCAAGGGTACCGCGTTCCCAAACGATGCCCGCCTCCCGCAGCGCGGCCGAATAGCGGGCGCCCTCGACACTGCCCGCCTTGCGGGTGATGACGCCCGACAGATGCGGGCCGGCTCTGTTCTGGCCGGGCTCGAGGCTGTGGCAGGTGCCGCAGCGCTGCCGGAACAGCCGCTCTCCGTCGGCCTGCTGCGCGGAAGCGGGGCCCGGCAACAGCAGGCCGACGGCAGCCAAGAGCGCAGCCAGGGACGTACGCGCTCGCGTGACAGACGTCCGCAGGGATACGGTTACGTGGTTGCGTGTCGTGGCTTGTGAATGGTTCATCGGATGACCTTTGCTGAACGTTCGGGGAGGGGCTTTGCTGGTGACCGGAGGCTTCCGGCAAGACCAGCCGCTCACCAGCGAGAGCGGCTGCTGGGTCGAGGAGGCGCGGGGAGGATGCAGGTCGTGACTTGTCCTTCGCTGCGACAGCGATGATCTAATTATGGCGCGGCAGCGCAGGAGTTCCGATCGCGGGACGGTTTCGGGATCGCAGTCCGGTCGGAGGTTTCGTCTCAGGCATGGACGCTGGGGCAAGCTGCTTGGCCATGTCGATCAGCGGCAACCTGATGAGCGCTCGAAGGCCCTCGTTCCGGTTTTCCAGCACGATGTCGCCGCCATGGTGGCGGGCGATGGCGCGGGCAATTGACAGGCCGAGCCCGACGCCGCCGGTCTCCCGGTTGCGCGACTGCTCCAGGCGGAAGAAGGGGGCGAACACCTGTTCCATGTCGCCTTGCGGAATGCCGGGTCCGGCGTCCTCGACGACGATGTCCAGACTGTCGTCACTCCTGACCAGGCTCACCTTGGCCTGCTCGCCGTAGCGGACGGCATTTTCGACGAGGTTGCGGATCGCCCGGCGCAGGGAGTCCGGCCGGCAGCGATACAGCACCTTGGGCCCGTCATTGACGGTGACGTTTTGGCCCAGCTCCGCGAGATCGTCGCAGAGGCTGCCGACCAGTGCTGAAAGATCGACGGTGCGCGTCGCCTCTACCGCGGCGTCCTCACGCGCGAAGGCGAGCGCCGCTTCCGTCATCGTCTGGATTTCCTCGATGGTCTTCAGCATCTTTTCCTGGAGTTCGTGATCCTGGACAAACTCCGCGCGCAGCCGCAGCGAGGTCAGCGGCGTGCGCAGGTCATGGCTGATCGCCGCAAGCATCCGCGTGCGGTCCTCGACGAAGCGCTGCAGGCGCTCCTGCATGCGGTTGAACGCCTCGGCGGTCTGGCGGATGTCGTCGGGTCCTGATTCTGGCAGCCGCGGCACGGCCTCGCCACGACCGAACAGTTCGGCGGCATTGGCGAGCCGTCGCAGCGGACGCGCGATTGCCTGCGCCCCGAAAATCGCGATGGCGGACAGGATGAGCGCGGTGAGCGCCAGCGATATCGCCGATTGCGTCGTCCAGAAGGCGTTCGGCATTGCCTTGGCGTAGGCGGCATTCAGCCAGGTGCTGTCGTCGAGGCGAACCGAAAGGCCCATGCCGTTTGGGGCGGCGTCCATATAAAGGAACTTGGCCGGCCGCGAGAAGGGCCTGCCATTGCCGGACAAATCCAACATGCGCGGCGGCACGGAAGGATCGGCGGCATCGACTGCGTTCGAGGCCTGTCCGTTCATGTAGGCGGCATATTTGCCGGCAATCCCGGGCAGCGGCTTGGCGAGCTGAGTAAATGCCTCCTGTTGCCAAGCGAGGGGATTGCTCGGTCCGTCGTCCGAGGTCCAGAAACGCGTATAGGCCGTGCCGCTGACGTTGAGGATATCGGGCCGAAGTGAGGGCGGTGTCGTGTCAAGCAGAAGCGCCAGCGAAGAGGTGCGGCTGACGAACTCGCCCTTGGCCGCCGCGTGCAGGGCCTGGCCGCGCTCGTCCCACGAAATCAGGAACGTGATCGCCTGCGATAGGGCGAGCGCCAGAAGCACCAGCATGAGGAAGCGGGCCGCCAGGCTGCGTCTCCACAACAGCATCATGCCTGGGCCACCTCGGCGGTGAAGCAGTAGCCGCCGCCCCAGTGCGTCTTGATCAGCATCGGACTCTTCGGATCCGCCTCGATCTTCTTGCGCAGCCGGCTCACCTGGTTATCGACGGCCCTATCAAACCCGTCGGCGGTGCGCCCGACCGTGAGGTCGAGCAGCTGATCCCGGCTAAGCACGATCCCGACATGCTCGATGAAGGCGGTGAGAAGGCGGAATTCAGCCGTGCTGAGCGCGACTGCCACGCCGTCGAGCCCGACCAGCTCGCGGCGGCCGACATTCAGCGTCCAGCGGTCGAACCGAAGCGCGTTCGACTTGAGGCGGCCGCGCTGCGGCGGCAGGCTGTGGACGCGCCTGAGCACAGCCTTGATCCGCGCCAGCAGTTCCCGCGGGTTGAACGGCTTGGTCAGGTAGTCGTCGGCCCCGATCTCGAGGCCCACGATCCGGTCGATCTCCTCGGCCATGGCGGTGAGGAAGATGATCGGAACGTCGACCGTCCCGCGCACATGCCGGCAGGCGGCAATGCCGTCCTCGCCAGGCATCATGACGTCGAGGACGATGAGATCGGGCAGGCTGCGGTCGAGCAGCCGCTTGAGCGCGGCCGTGCTGTCGGCGACGCTGACGCGATAACCCTGCTGGGTGAGGTATTTCCCGACGAGGTCGCGGATGTCCCTGTGGTCGTCGACGACCGCGATGTGCTGCGCCACTTCCATGCAATGCTCCAAAGCCGCCGCTAAATAGTCGGCCAGTATCGACGATATCTAGTTTGCGTCTACACGGATGATCACCTTCCGCACCATGGCGGCAATCTCGCACGGCATCAACAAACCGTGAGAAGTGTAACGAAGTGTATCAGAACGCTTCGCCTGCGACAGCTTGTGATGAACTGCCGGTCATCGGGACAAGGTTCTGCGACAGGTCCTGGCTAACTTGGCCTCGTCGCTAGCCGGGACTTCCGGTCTCTGCCGCCGGGCCACGCCAGGCGGCATCCGGATGGTGGTCCTCGCCAGCCTTTGATCGAAAGGATTGCACAATGGCCACATTGATCGTCAACGGCACGCCACGTGACGTCGAGGTCGACCCAGACACGCCGCTGCTATGGGTGATCCGCGAACAAGTCGGACTTACCGGGACGAAGTACGGTTGCGGGGTTGCCGCCTGCGGAGCCTGCACCGTCCATATTGACGGCGCCGCCACGCGCTCCTGCGTGCTTCCGGTGAGCGCGGTCGGGCCGGACCAGCAAATCACCACTATCGAGGGACTTTCGCCGGACAGTTCGCATCCCGTCCAGCAGGCGTGGCTGGCGCTCGATGTGCCGCAATGCGGTTATTGCCAGGCCGGCATGATCATGGCTGTGGCTGGTCTGCTCATGCAGAACCCGAACCCCACGGACGAGGACATCAACACCGAGATCACCAATATCTGCCGCTGCGGCACCTACAACCGGGTCCGCGCCGCCATCAAGCTGGCTGCCAATGGCGGCGAAGCCACGCAACGCGGTTGAGGAGAACAGCCATGAACGCGATAATTTCCATCTCCCGCCGCAGCTTCATCATCGGCGTGGCCTCCACGGCCGGCGGCATGTCTCTCGGGTTCAACGTGCCGTTCATCAAGCCTGCGCTTGCCGAGGGCGCCGAGACGGCGCCGGAGATCAATGCCTGGGTGGTGATCAGGCCCGACGACACGGTGATCATCCGCATCGCCCGCTCCGAGATGGGGCAGGGGACGCTGACCGGCCTGGCGCAACTCGTCGCCGAGGAGCTGAATTGCGACTGGTCCAAGGTCACGACCGAATATCCGTCGCCGGCCCAGAATCTCGCGCGCGACCGCGTATGGGGCAATTTCTCGACCGGTGGCAGCCGCGGCATCCGCGAATCGCACGAATATGTGCGCATTGGTGGCGCCATCGCGCGCGAGATGCTGATTGCCGCTGCGGCCGCCGAATGGGGCGTGCCGGCCAGCGAATGCACCGCAAGGATGGGCATGGTCACGCATGCGGCATCGGATCGCGCCACCTTTTATGGACAGTTGGCCGCCGCCGCTGCGCGGATGACGCCGCCCGCCAATGTCACGCTGAAGGACCCGAAGGATTGGACCATAGCCGGCAAGCCGCTGCCGCGGCTTGATACGGCCGATAAGCTCAACGGCAGCCAGATCTACGGCATTGACCTCAAGCTGCCGAACATGCTCAACGCGGCAATCCGGGCCTGCCCGTATTTCGGCGGCAAGGTGGAGAGCTTCGACGCAGCGGCGGTGGCTGAAATGCCCGGGGTGCGCACCGTCGTTCAGGTGGACGAAACCGCTGTTGCGGTTGTCGCCGACACGTGGTGGCGGGCGAAGACCGCCCTCGATGCCCTGCCGGTCGTCTGGGACGAAGGTCCCAACCGGCAGGTCACCAGCGCCTCGATCGCGGCGATGCTCGAAGAGGGGTTCGGCGCAAATGACGCCTTCATTGGCGCCGAGCAAGGTGACGCGAGTGCCGCCCTGTCCGCTGGCGGCCGAACGGTCACGGCGACTTATGCCTATCCCTATCAGAACCACGCAACCATGGAGCCGATGAACGCGACGGCGCTCTACACGCCGGAGCGCTGCGAGGTTTGGGTGCCGACCCAGAATGGCGAGGCGAGCCTTGCCGCAGCGGCCGAGGCCGCCGGCCTGCCGGTGCAGCAATGCGAGGTGCATAAGATCCATCTCGGCGGCGGCTTCGGCCGGCGCGGCAACTTCCAGGACTATGTGCGTCAAGCGGTCAGCATTGCCAAGCAGGTGCCGGGAGCACCCGTAAAGCTCATCTGGTCGCGTGAAGAGGACATGCTGCACGGCGCCTATCATCCGACGACGCGGTGCCGACTGACGGGCGCGCTCGACGCGGACGGCAACCTGACCGCTCTGCACATGCGTATATCCGGCCAGTCGATCCTTGCGGCGGTGCGGCCGGAAGGCATGCAGAACGGCATGGACCCGGTCGTCTTCCAGGGCCTCGTCCTCAGTGGCACGGAAGGCACACTGGGCTACACGGTGGACAATCTGCGGATCGACCATGCCATGCGCAACCCGCCGATCCCGCCGGGCTTCTGGCGAGGCGTGAACCTCAACCAGAATGCGCTCTACGTCGAGTGTTTCATGGACGAACTCGCCCATGCGGCCGGCGTCGACCCGCTCGCCTTCCGCCGCAAGCTGATGGTCAAACATCCGAAGCACCTCGCCGTGCTGGAGGCGGTTGCCGAACGGATCGGCTGGGACACCCCGCCCGCCGCCGGCGTTCACCGCGGCCTGGCGCAGATCATGGGTTTCGGCAGTTATGTCGCGGCGGCAGCGGAGGTTTCGGTCACCGACGGGCAACTCAGGATCCATCGCATCGTGGCGGCCACCGATCCGGGTCATGTCGTCAACCCCGCACAAGTGGAGCGGCAGGTCGAGGGCTCCTTCGTCTATGGCCTTTCTGCCTGCATCTACGGCGAATGCACCGTCAATGGCGGCCGCATGGAGCAGGAGAACTTCGACAGCTACGAGGTTATGCGCATGGCCGAGATGCCGGAGGTGGAGACGATCATCCTGCCGTCCGGTGGCTTCTGGGGCGGCGTCGGCGAGCCGACCATCGCGGTCGCCGCGCCGGCCGTCCTCAATGCGATCTTCGCCGCCACCGGAAAGCGCATCCGCACGCTGCCGCTGAAAAACCATGACCTCGCATGACATGATGCGCCCAAAGAACAGGCGCGGACGATCGTTCGCGCCCGTCCTGGTTGCGGCGCTCGCGGCCAGCGCGCCGGCATGGGCCGGCGCAGCGCCTGGAGCGGCGGCATGCACCGGCTGTCACGGGCCGGCGGCGCTTGGCTCAGCCATCCCCTCGCTCGACGGCCACGCGGCGGACGACATCGTCGCCCAGATGCGAGCCTTCCGTTCCGGTGAGCGCAAGGCGACGGTCATGGACCGCATCGCTAGGGGATATACCGAGGAAGAGACGCGCGCCATCGCCGAATGGCTCGCCAAACCCGAGGCGGCACGCCATGCCCAGCCGTAGAGCCTTGATCGGCGGCGCGGCGGCCAGCGTCGCCGCGACGGTCCTTGCTGCGCCGCAGGTACGCGCACAGGCGCAGCCCAGCGTGGTCGTGGTCGGCGGCGGCTTTGCCGGGGCAAGCTGCGCCCGCGCACTGAAGCAGCTGGATCGCGACCTTGCCGTGACGCTGATCGAGCCGGAGACAGCCTATCTGGCCTGCCCGTTCAGCAATGCCGTGCTTGCAGGGCTGCGCGGTATCGAGGCGCAGACCTTCGGCTATGACCGGTTCGGCGACATCGGGTTCATCCGCAAGCGCGCTGTCGCCGTCGATGCCGAGCGCCGGCGCGTTCGGCTGGATGACGGAACTGACATCGGCTACGTCAGGCTGGTGCTGGCGCCCGGCGTAGACCTGCGCTTCGACGCGCTGCCGGGCTACGACGAGGCGGCGGCGGAGATCATGCCGCATGCCTGGAAGGCGGGGCCGCAGACGTTGCTGCTGCGCGACCAGCTCGCGGCGATGCCGGACGGTGGGGTGGTCATTCTCTCCGCGCCAGCCAATCCGTTCCGCTGCCCGCCCGGTCCCTACGAGCGAGCAAGCCTGATCGCGCATTACCTCAAGACCAGCAAGCCACGCTCGAAGCTGATCATCCTCGACGCCAAGGACGCCTTTTCGAAGCAGCGGCTGTTCGAAGCCGCCTGGCGAGAGCTCTATCCCGGCCTGATTGAATGGGTGCCGCTGTCCTCGGGCGGCAGGGTGACGGAAGTCGACCCGGCGACAAGGACGCTGGTGACCGAGTTCGGCAGCCACAAGGCTGATATCGCCAACGTGATCCCACCACAACGTGCGGGCAGGATCGCGCAGTCGGCCGGTGTCGCGGATCAGACGGGCTGGTGCCCGATCGACCCGGTCACCTTCGAGTCCCGCCTGCAGCCAGCGATCCACGTCATCGGCGACGCGGCGATCGGTGGGGCGATGCCGAAATCCGCCTTCAGCGCCAACGCCCAGGCAAAAGCCTGCGCTGCGGCGGTCGCCGCGCTGGTCAGGGAGCGGCAGCCGGCGCAGCCGAAGCTCATCAACACCTGCTACAGCTTGGTCGCGCCCGGCTACGGCATTTCGATCGCAGGCGTCTACCAGCCGCGCGACGGCCTGCTTGCCGAGGTGGAGGGTGCGGGGGCACAAGCCCGCTCGAAGCGCCGTCCTCCGTCCGCGAACTGGAAGCGGCCTATGCGGAGGACTGGTTCCGGACGATCACCAGCGAAGTGTTCGGATGATGAGGATGGCTTGCCTCGCTGTTGCGGGATTGCTGATTGCGGCCTCGCCCGGTGTCGGCGAGGAGGCGGTATCTTACGTCGTGACCGGCGACGCGATCATGGAGCCTCTGGTCGGCGGCAAGGGTGATCCGGCGCGAGGCGCGGCGCTGATCGCGGACCGGCAGCGCAGCCTCTGCACGCTCTTGCCACAGCGGGCCGTTCCCCGATGCGCATCTGCACGGCACGCTGGCGCCCGACCTGACCGGCGTCGGGGCAAGACTTTCGGAAGGCCAGATCCGGCTGCGCCTAGTCGACATGAAGCGGCTCGCGCCGAACACGATCATGCCTTCCTACTACCGGATCGCGGAAGAGGAAGGCCGGCGCGTCGCCACCGCCTGGCGCAGCAAGCCGATCCTGACCGGCGCCGACATCGAGGATATCGTCGCCTATCTCACGACGCTGAAGGGGTGATTATGCGCGAAGACCCGCTTCGAGTTCACGGAGGCTTAGTCGGACGGCGGCAGTTTCTTTGGGCCGGCATGACCGGCCTTCTGGTGATCAGCCTGCCGCGCTGGGCCGTTGCCCGTCCGAGCCTCGATGAAGCGATCCGTACCTTCACCGGGGGAGCCGACGTTCTCGACGGCCGCGTCCGGCTCGACCTGCCGCCTTTGGTCGAAAACGGCAATGCGGTCGGGATCACGGTCGCCGCCGAGAGCCCGATGACCGCGGACGATCATGTCCGGCGCATCGCGGTCTTCAACGAGAAGAACCCGGAGGCGAATGTCGCGGTTTTCCGTCTCGGGCCGCGCTCGGGCCGCGCCACCGTCTCGACGAGGATCCGGCTCGCGACCTCCCAGGTGGTGGTCGCGGTCGCTGAGATGAGCGACGGCAGCTTCTGGTCAAGCCGTGCAAGCGCGATCGTCACGCTGGCCGCCTGTATCGAGGATCTTTCATAATGGTGCGTGCGCTGGTCAACGTGCCGAAAGCGGCCAGGCAGGGCGAGGTCGTCGAGATCCGAGCGATGATCGCCCATCCAATGGAAACCGGCTACCGCATCGGCCCGAACGGCTCCAACATCCCCCGCCACATCATCCGCCGCTTCGCCTGCACCTACAATGACGAGGAGGTGTTTTCGGCCGATCTCTTTCCGGCGGTGTCGGCCAATCCGTTCATTGCCTTCACGCTCGTTGCCACGACGAGCGGCACGATCGACTTCACCTGGACGGACGATGCCGGGAAGAGCCAAACGGCATCGGCCGAAATCACGGTGAGCTGATGCGCGCCCTCTGGGGCCTGGTGGGGATCATCGCGGCGGTCGTCTGCAGCATGGCCATCGCTGCCGGCATCGAAGACAGCGCGAAGCGCTCCGGTTTCGACTTCATGACGCCGGAGACGCAGGCGCTGCAGGCAGACGACATGAGCAACCCCGGTATGCTGTGGGTGCTGCAGGGCGAGCAGCTCTGGCAGCAGCCGGAGGGTAGGGCGGATGTCGCCTGCGCCGGCTGCCATGGCGATGCCAGTCAGACGATGCGCGGCGTTGCCACGCGCTACCCGGCCTTTGACGAGGCGACGGGACGGCCGATCGACCTTGCCGGGCGCATCAATTCCTGCCGCGCGGAGCGCCAGCAGGTGGAGCCGCTGGCGCCGGAATCTGACGCGTTGCTCGCCCTGACGGCCTATGTGGCACGTCAGTCGCGCGGCATGCCAATCACACCGGCGACCGACGCCCGGCTGGCGCCGTTTCGCGACAACGGTCGGCGTCTGTTCCAGAGCCGTATCGGCCAGCTCGATCTTTCCTGCGCCTCCTGCCACGACGACAACTCGGGCAAGCGACTCGGCGGCAGCGTGATCCCGCAGGCGCATCCGACCGGCTATCCGCTCTACCGGCTTGAATGGCAGACGGTCGGTTCGCTGCAGCGGCGCCTGCGCAACTGTATGATCGGGGTCAGGGCCGAGCCCTTCGCCTTCGGCGCACCGGAACTCGTGGACCTGGAGCTCCATCTGACGGAGCGAGCCCGTGGTCTGCTGGTCGAAGCGCCGGCGGTCCGGCCGTGATGCCGGCCTGCGGGCCGCTCTTCACCTGTCGCCGACGGACAGTTGATCGCAACGCGGCGCGCGGGTCTGGCAGGCCTTGCCAACCTCGCACATGTCATCGATATGGAGCTTGATGAGTTCACCGAAGGTTTGGCGAAAAGCGCAGTATCGTGGCGCACGCTCGTGTGTACTTGACACAAGCTAACGATTTAAAGTTAAACAAAAACGATGACGTATCAAGCACATAGACTGGCTATTGCGCCGATGATGGATTGGACGGACCGGCACTGCCGGTTCTTTCATCGTCAGTTGACACGCCGGGCGCTGCTTTACACCGAGATGGTCGTGGCCGACGCGGTCATCCAGGGCGCGCGCGAGCGCTTACTCGGCTTCGACGATACCGAGCATCCGGTCGCGTTGCAGCTCGGCGGCTCCGATCCGCAGAAGCTTGCCGAGGCGGCGCGCATCGGCGAAGCCTTCGGCTATGACGAGATCAATCTCAATGTCGGCTGCCCGTCCGATCGCGTCCAGTCGGGCACGTTCGGTGCCTGCCTGATGAAGGCACCAGTTCTTGTCGCTGACTGCATTGCGGCGATGAAGGTTTCCGTCAGTATCCCCGTCACAGTCAAATGCCGGATCGGCGTCGACGAGCAGGATCCTGAGCCGGCGCTCGACGCGCTGGCGGACGGCGTTTTCGCGGCCGGCGCCGACGCGCTGTGGGTGCATGCCCGGAAAGCGTGGCTGGAAGGGCTGAGCCCGAAGGAAAACCGCGACGTCCCGCCGCTCGACTACAGCAGGGTCTATCGGCTGAAAGCCAGAAAACAAAACAAATTCATTGGCATCAATGGCGGTATTCAATCTCTTGAAGAAGCGCTCGACCACATTGATCACGTCGACGGCGCTATGCTCGGCCGCACCGCGTATCACACGCCGGGCATTCTGGCAGGCGTCGACGCCGCGTTTTACGGCGACAAACCCGACGCGCTCGATTTTGTCGCGCTGATCGACGCCATGGCGGATTATGCGGCGCACCATATCGAGCGGGGCGGGCGGCTTGGTCATGTCACCCGTCATATGGTCGGGGTGTTCCACGGCCTGCCGGGCGCGCGCCGCTACCGGCAGATCCTTTCCACTGACGCGACAAGGCCCGGCGCTGGACCGGATGTTCTGAAGGCGGCTTTCGCTGCAGTCGATTTCGGCAGGGCGGATGCGGAAGCAGCCTGACTGTTCAGTCGCGAAAGATCATGCGGCGCGTCTACGCAGTCCGTTCAGCAATCCAGAGGACCGTCGATAGCTGAGGCAAGTCGGGCTAAGCAGCGCGCGCCCGCTCGCCGTCCGGCATTTCTTCTCTGATCCCGCGTGCTGCGCTCCGGACGCGAAGGGCGTCGCGCTTCGGCGGCGCTTTGAACAGTCGGGCATAGTCGCGCGTGAATTGTGAAACGCTCTCGTAGCCCACCTCGAACCCAGAGCTGCTTGCCGAGAGGCCTTCATCCAGCATGAGGCGGCGCGCTTCGACCAGGCGAAGCCGCTTCTGGTACTGTCCCGGTGTCAGCGATGTCATCTGTTTGAAATGCTTATGGAAGGCGGTGAGGCTCATTGCCGCTGCCGCCGCCAGGCGTTCGGCGGACACGCGCGATCGGTACTCCGCTCTCAGGATCGCGATGGCCGCGGCGAGGCGGCTCGCGTGGCTTTCTGGATCCGCAAGTGCCCGCAAGGCGACGCCGTGCGGCCCCGACAGAAGCCAATAGTGCAGCTCATGCATGATTCCGTCGCGCAGGAGCGGTATCGCATCGGGCCGGTCCAGCAGCCTCATCAGCCGCGATGCGCAGTCCAGCGCCGCGGCTTCGGTGTCTTCGGCGAACAAGGTGCGTGTCTCGGACGGGCGTAGCGGGCGGACGCTGCCCAGTTGCGCCGTCAGCTCGCGCAGGATCGTCATCTCGAGCTCGACCGCTACGGCCAGATAGGGTTCGCTCCGGCTCGCCTGCACGATCCGCCCGACGACCGGCATGTCCGCGCTCACGATCACGGACTGCCCGGCGGAGAAGACCTGCTGCTCTCTTCCCACGGTCATGCGCTTGGCGCCCTGTAGGACCAGGCACACCAGGGGTCGATAGACTGAATGAAGATCGCCGGAAGGGGACTCGATGTACATCATCTTGAGACCCGGCACAGGCGTCACCGCCAAGCCATCGCTGTTGGCATGTCGACTGGCATAAGCCTGAGCGGCCTGTTTGAGCGAGTCCATGTGATCTCTCTCCTGTAGCGTGGCTCGATACCTAGCATACCGCGCGCGCAAACGTCACGTGGGCTGCAGAATCGAGCAAGTTTTGCGCATGGGTTGGCAAGCTCCTGGCCGGCCCGCGCGGTATGTAACGTCCCGACAAAAGCAAGTTCGCTACAAGGAAAGGAACTCCCAATGTCTGGACAGAACGAGGTGCCGAGACGAGCCGTGCTGGCGGTGGTCGCCATGGCTCCAGTAGCACTCGCGGTCGGGGCCGCCCGCGCGCAAACGACCGGTCAGGCGCCGGCATCGCGCGGCAAGGTCGCCCTGGTGACCGGCTCTTCCCGGGGCATCGGCGCAGCGACGGCCAGGCGCCTCGCTCGTGACGGCTATGCCGTCACCGTGAATTGCGAAAAGAACCGCGATCTCGCGGCCGGCGTAGTCCGGGAGATCGAGGCAACTGGCGGGCGCGCCATCTGGGTGCAGGCCGACGTCAGCGATCCCAGTGCAGTGCAACGCCTGTTCGAGGAAAACGAGCGCGCGTTCGGCGGCGTCGACGTTGTCGTGAGCAATGCCGGCATCATGCGGCTTGCGCCTTTCCGCGACATGACCGACGCCGATTTCAGCCGGATGGTCGACGTCAACCAGAAGGGCAGTTTCTACGTGCTGCGCGAGGCGGCGCGGCGCGTGCGCGACGGCGGCCGGATCATCGCGCTGTCCTCGAGCATCACTCAGCTGCGCAGCCCGACCTACGGAGCTTACGCCGCCACCAAGGCCGCGCAGGAACTCTACGCGAACATACTCGCCAAGGAACTTGAAGGCCGCATGATCTCGGTGAACGCCATGGCACCAGGCCTTGTGAACACAACCCTCTTCACCGACGGCAAGACCCCCGAGCAGATCGCCGGCTTCGCCGCTCGCACGCCACACAAGCGGCTAGGCGAGCCTTCCGACATTGCCGATGCGATCGCGGCGCTCTGCAGCGGGGACGGCGCCTGGATCAACGGACAGACGGTATTTGCAAACGGTGGCGTCGTTTGATCCCGAGCAGCTGGAATACATGGAGCACAGAACGATGAAAACGACGGGAAACACGATCCTCATCACCGGCGGCGGATCCGGTATTGGGAGGGAACTGGCGCTGCGCTTCAATGCGCTTGGAAACACTGTGATCGTCGCCGGACGGCGCGAGGAGGCGCTCGAGCGGACGATTGCCGGGCGTGAAGGCATGCACGCGATGGTCGGCGATGTCGAAGATTCGGAAGCAATCACAGCATTTGCCAAGCGCGTAGTCGCCGAACACCCGGCACTCAACATGCTCATCAACAATGCCGGTATCATGCGCCGCGAAGATCTGACCAGGACCCGCGATCTGCGCGACGCGGAGGAGACGATCGTCACCAACTTGTTCGGGCCGATCCGGCTCATCAACGCGCTAATCGACCACCTGGCGGCCCGGCAAAACGCCGTGATCGTCAACGTCTCGTCAGGCCTGGCCTTTGTGCCGCTGAGTGGCACGCCGACCTACAATGCCACCAAAGCGGCGATCCATTCCTATACGGTGTCGTTGCGCGAGCAACTCAAGGGCAAGGTCGAAGTGATCGAGCTTGCGCCGCCCGCGGTTCGCACTGAACTGACGCCCGGCCAGTCGACCCGCGAGGAGTATATGCCGCTCGATGCGTTCATTGACGAGGCGATGGCGTTGCTCAGTCGGCAGCCGACGCCGAAAGAGATCCTGGTGGAGCGAGTAGGCTTCCTGCGCTGGGCGGAACGGGAAGGCCGGTTTGATCAGGCAGTCGAGATGCTCAACACTCACTGAGCGGCGCCGAAGCAGCCTGACTGTTCAATCGCGCAAGATCATGCGGTCGCCGCGCACGTCAAAACCGGACAGCGAGCTGATGAAATTCATGCCGAGCAGGCTCTGGCCGAGCATGCCGGGCGCGGCAATCATGACCGACATGTCCTTGCGCACGATCCCGCCGATCGCCAATTCGTCGGTTCTCACGGCGGCGGCGCGCGCCATGCCATTGGCGGTAGAAACCGGTATGGTGAAATTGAGAACGGCTGGATTGAACCCAGCCGCTTGCGCGTCCTGCGCGGTCAGCACGGTGCTGGTTGCGCCGGTATCGACCACGGCCCGGACCGGCGTGCCGTTGATCATGATGCGCGCTTCGAAATGGCCATTGCCGGCCTTGTCCAGGGTCACGGTGGCGTGGCCGTCTTCCAACCCCAATGCCAGTGGACTGCCGGGAACAAGGCCGGCCGTTACCCGGCTGGCGACATCCTGCAACTCATAACGGTACTGATAGCCGGCGATCAATGCGAGCACGATGACGACCCAGGTGCCGAGATTGCGGGCCATGGCGCCCAAGGGCCTGCCTGATCTGAGCAGGCCGGCGCCGATGAGCGCGACCAATGCGCCAAGCCAGATCAGCCGGCTGAAATCGTAATTCTCGACGCCGAACGTGCTGCCGGCGGAATCGTTGAGCATGAGCAGGACCACGCCGGCCCCGATCACGATCATCAAAGTCCAGAAAAACCGGTTCATATATGGCTCACGAGAGGGCGTCGCGTTCGCGCGCGAGGCGGGTGCGGCGCGTTTCCCGACGCGGTCTGCGTTCAACCATCTCCAGTCGGGCCGGCAGCTCGGCCATGACGCTGCGGCGGACTTCAGGGGTCATCTCGATCCAGGCGCCGATTTCCTCGCGCGTGCGGCCGCACCCGAAGCAGAAGCCGGTTTTCATATCGATCGAACAGACCAGGATGCATGGGGATTCGATGGCCGTCATGATATTCTCTTGTCTCGCTTCCACATGGTGTAACGGCAAGGCCAATGCAAGCCCTCCGGAATGCGCCGCCGGCAACCGCTTTCGCGTCAATGCTGGCAGTTGTGCCTACGAAGCAAGGCGGCTATGCCGCTCACCAACTCCAGGGAATGATCACCAACGACATGACCAGCGCGCTGCCCTTCGACGATTTTCGCAATCTTCTGGCGACCCTGCCGCCGGCCGACGCGGCGGCCGAAGCCCGTGTCCGTGCGTTGTTTGCCAAGGCCGACAAACCCAAAGATTCGCTCGGCCGCGTCGAGGACATCGCCGCGTGGCTCGCCGCCTGGAGCGGCCGTGCGCCGCCGGCGGTGAACAGGCCGTTGGTGGCGATCTTCGCCGGCAATCATGGCGTCGCCCGGCACGGCATTTCGCCGCGGCCTGTCGCTGCTACGGCGAACGCGGTCGAGCTTTGTGCGGCGGGCGGTGCTGCGGTCAACCAGATATGCATTGCCAACGATCTGGGGCTGAAAGTGTTCGATCTTGCGCTGCACATTCCGACCGCCGACATCACCGAGGATGCAGCACTTGACGAGCGCGGCTGCGCCGCCACCATGGCCTTCGGCATGGAGGCAGTCGCCGGCGGCACCGATCTGCTTTGCCTTGGCGACCTCGGCGTCGGCAATTCCACTATAGCAGCGGCTTTGTTTGCGGCACTGTTCGGCGGCAAGGGTGCCGATTGGGTCGGATCCGGATCGGGTGCCGATGCGGCGATGCAGGCGCGCAAGGCCGAGGTGGTCGATGCGGCGCTAGTCCTCCACGGCACAAGTCTCAGGGACCCGCTCGAAGCGTTGCGCCGGGTTGGCGGCCGCGAATTCGCGGCGATCGCCGGCGCCATCCTCGCCGCCCGGATGCAGAAGATCCCGGTGCTGCTCGATGGACTGGCGGCGACAGCCGCCGCCGCGACACTGCATGCTGCCAACCCCGCCGCGCTCGACCATTGCCTGCTTGCCAGTCTGTCGCCAGAGCCTACGCACGCTCGGGCCGCCGGACGACTCGACCTGCGCCCGCTGCTTGATCTCGGCGTGAGCCACGGCGAGGGGGCAGGGGCGGCCCTTGCCGCGGGTCTGGTCAAGGCAGCCGCGCTCACCAGTTCGGGCATGGCGGCGGCGGTTCGTTAGGCGACTAGCGCCGCCGGGCGGCAACCGCCTTGGTCGGCAGTGCAGGCAATTCCTCCATTACCCGGCTCAGCGGGAAGATGGCGATGGCCTCGGTGCCTTCACGCAGTTTGGAATGGAGTTCGAACTCGCCGCCATGCAATGCGAGCAGGCTCTGGACGATCGGCAGGCCGAGCCCGGTGCCTTGTTCGGCGCTCTTGATGGCGATCGAGCCCTGGCCGAAGGCGGACAGCACGACCGGAATCTCGTCTGCCGGTATACCGGGCCCATTATCCCTAACGGAGAGGTATTGGCCGCCGCCCGCCGTCCAGCCGACGCGCACGCGGATTTCGCCGCCAGTCCCGGTGAACTTGATGGCGTTCGACAAAAGATTGAGCGCGATCTGTCGCACCGCGCGTTCGTCGGCGAACAGGCGCGGCAAGGCGCTTTCGAAATCCTGGACGATACGGATGTCCTTATTGCGCGCCTTCAGCTCCATCATGTGACAGCAATCCTCGACGACGGAGAGCAGCATCATCGGCTCCTCGTTGAGCTGGTAGCGGCCCGCCTCGATGCGCGAGAGGTCAAGGATTTCGTTGATCAGATCGAGCAGATGCTGGCCAGAGTCGTGGACGTCACGAGCATAGTCGCGATAGGTCGGGTTGCTCATCGGTCCGAGCACTTCGTTCGCCATTACCTCGGAGAAACCGAGAATGGCGTTGAGCGGCGTCCGCAGCTCGTGGCTCATCGAGGCCAAAAACCGCGACTTTGCCAGATTGGCGTCTTCAGCCCGTCGTCGCGCTTCGTCCGACATCGATTTCGCCGTGTCCAGTTCGGCGATAAGCGCGTCCTTTTCGGAGCGGAACGAGAGCAACATCAAGGACGAGCGATTGAGTTGGCGCGCCGTATAGACGAAGAAGGGCAGCGAGACGATCAGCAAACCGGCCATGATCAGCTCGACCGGAATCCACTGCCTCGTACTGGCATAGGCATAGACCGCGACCGGAACGGCAAAGGTCGACAGCAGCGCACCGCGCAGCGATGACGCGATGATCGCGGTCGCCGCCATGGCGAGCAGCAGCACTACCGCCTTAGTCAACTGGAACTGATCGACCTGGCAAGCGTCGCAACCGAGCCAGGCGAACCAAGCCCAGCCCAGGCCGCAAAGGAAGTGGCCTACCAGGAAATCGCTGTGCGTCTGCAGCGGGTTGAGTTCGGCAGCTTCCGTTTGATCGATGCGCCTCGCCATGAATACTACGATGGTGTAGCAGATGAGTGTAAAAAGCGCCCAAACGCCAATTTCGTTACCCACTCCAGCAAACAGACCCGTCGCGGCGGTCGCCAGGACGAGAATCGGAACGATGGTCGCGCTGCCTATCATCGCACGGGCGTGGAGTTTTAAGAGCTCGCGGTCGAAATCAAGATTTCCGACCTGCTGCGAAAGACGGTCGCGCGTCTTGCGCACCGCGCGCGCCACATCGCTGTTGCGATGGGGTTTCCTGCGGTCCACAATAAACTTGTCCGCTGTGGTCGAGCGTTGCGAGGGCATGGAGACTTCAATTTATGCGGGCAGCGGTTTCAAATTGTTAAGCTACGTTCGAATGATTAACCAACGGTTTGCCATATGAGCCGTTCGTGGTCGTGGCGACCGCGACAGCGATACGTGCCGCCGCGGCCGCGAAGCCTGTGGCGCCGGCTGGGGGACTACGCACTGGCCGTCATCGTCCTCGGTCTGCTGATCCTTCTGGCAGCGCGCCTTGACCGGATCGAGACGCGCAAGACGGAGGGTGCCGCCGTCGTCAATGACGGCGATACGATCACGCTCGGTACCGAGCGCATCCGCATGCGTGGCATTGACGCGCCGGAATATTCGCAAATCTGCCGTAAGGACGGTATCGACTATGCCTGCGGCAAGCTGGCACGGCAGTCGCTGGTGAGGCTGATATCAGGCAAACCCGTCTCCTGCACCGGCTGGCAGCGCGATCGATACGGCCGGCTGCTCGGCGATTGCAAGGCCGGCGGCAAAGATCTCAACCGCGCCCAGGTCGAGGCCGGCTGGGCGGTTGCCTATGGCGATTTCGAAACCGACGAAGCCGCCGCTCGTTCCGGCAAGGCTGGCATCTGGGCCGGCACGTTCGACGAGCCGCACGATTGGCGCGAGAGTCACGATCACGAGGTTGTCGAAAGAAAGCATGGCAGTCTGGCTTCGATTGGCGATGCCTTGCGAGAAATTTTTCGCTTCTGGTGAGCAGCAACCTTATAATTTGTCGGATCAATCAGGAGGATGGAATGAAACTCTTCGATGGCGGCCGCGCTCCCAATCCACGGCGGGTACGCGTCTTCCTTGCCGAAAAGGGCATTCAGGTTCCGCTGGTGCCTGTCGATATGGGCGCGATGGAGCACAGAGAACAGACGGTCAGTTCGCGCAACCCGCTGCAGCGCCTGCCGGTGCTCGAACTCGACGACGGCACCGTCATCACCGAATCCGTCGCCATCTGCCGCTATTTCGAGGAACTGCATCCGGAACCGGCTTTGTTCGGGCGCGGTGCGCTCGGCAAGGCGCTGGTCGAGATGTGGCAAAGACGCATGGAGCTCAACCTGCTCGGTTGCGTCGCCGCCGCGTTCCGGCACACCCATCCGGCGATGAAGGAATGGGAGGTTCCGCAAATTCCCGAATGGGGCGAGGCCAACAAGCCGAAAGCCATCGAATTCCTGAAATTCCTCGATGAGGAACTGGCGAACCGGGAATTCATCGCCGGCGAAACCTATTCGATCGCCGACATCACCGGGTTGATTGCCGTCGACTTCATGAAGCCGGCGCGTATCAAGGTGCCGGAGGAGTGCAGCAATGTACTGCGCTGGCATCAGGCAGTCTCCAGCCGGCCGAGCGTCGCCGCCTGAGTATGAGTTCTCCGAGAATGAACGACGAGCTGGAAAACTTCGCGGCGACCGTACGCACCTGCCGAATCTGCGTCGAAAACCCGGTCGGCCGGCCGTTGCCGCATGAGCCGCGCCCGGTGCTCAGGCCGTCGTCGAGCGCCCGCATTCTGATCGCCAGCCAGGCACCGGGCACCAAGGTGCATGTGTCAGGCATGCCGTTCACCGACGCCTCCGGCGATCGATTGCGAAATTGGCTGGGCGTCAACAGCGAAGAATTCTACGACACGACAAAGTTCGCCATCGTGCCGATGGGTTTTTGCTTTCCCGGCCAGGATGCCAAGGGCGGCGACCTGCCGCCGCGCCGCGAATGCGCACCGGCCTGGCGCGCGCCGCTGATGGCACTGATGCCGCAGGTCGACCTGGTGCTGACGATCGGCCTCTATGCGCAATCCTGGCATTTGGGCGCAGCGCGCCGGCCCTCGCTGACGGAGACGGTGATGAATTGGCGCACCATCTGGGATGCGCCCGGCAACCCGAAAGTGCTGCCGTTGCCGCATCCGTCGTGGCGCAACACCGGCTGGCTGAAGCGCAATCCGTGGTTTGAAATGGATTTGCTGCCGTTTCTGAGATCGGAAATCCGCTATCGCCTCGGCTGAAGCGTGAGCAAGAAATCACTCGCTTTTGCGCTATCTGACAGAATTTCTTTCTTGTGAATGGCCTAAATAAGAAGGACTATAGCCAATCTATTCCAAGTCTATCCCTGTGGGAGCACCCAATGGACCGCCTTGACAGAAAAATCCTCCGCCTCTTGCAGGAGGACGCGACGCTCGCGGTCGCCGATGTCGCCAAGAAAGTCGGACTGTCGACCACGCCCTGCTGGCGGCGCATCCAGAAGCTCGAGGAGGAAGGCGTCATCAAGCGGCGCGTCGCCATCCTCGATCATGAAAAGGTCAATGTGCGCGTCACCGTGTTCGTGTCGATCCGCACCAATTCGCACAGCCATGAATGGCTGCGGCGCTTTTCGGAGGTCATCCAGGAATTTCCGGAAGTGGTCGAGTTCTACCGCATGAGCGGCGACGTCGACTATCTCTTGCGGGTGGTGGTGCCCGATATCGCGGCTTACGACGCCTTCTATAAGCGCCTGATCGCCAAGATCGAGATCCGCGACGTGTCGTCGTCGTTTGCCATGGAGCAGATCAAGTACACGACCGAAATGCCGCTGGACTACATGGTGCTGGACAAGGAATCGGGCGCGAACGCTGCTTGAGGTTTTTTTGCTTAGTTCTTCTTTTTGTTGAGAAAACGCCACGGTGAGTTTGCCGGCTGCGTGATCGTATCCGGCACCACATCGACGTCCACCACCTCCGCCTTGCGCACCGTGTAGCCTGACTGGATGACGCTGGCACCGTCGACGATGAAGAGCTGACTCTTCTCCATGCCCGGCTCCAGGGCGCCGGTCACGGAAACCGGCTGGTAGGCCTCCGACATCCTGTAGGGGTGCGCGGGCGTGACGAGGACGATCTGATTGGGCGGCGGCGTCGGCATGTGACTGCACGCACCCGTCCACGGCACCAGCAGGAACTGGTAGACGAGATCGCCCTCGCGATCGACCGGTAGCGCGTATCCCGCCAGTTGGATGGTCTTGTCCTGCAGATTGAGAGACAGCGTCTCGCCATGATCAGGCATTTTTGCCGCGATCATCGGCAGTCCGACACTTTCGGCAGCCGCTTGCGTCGCCGGGCGCAGATCCTTCCAGAATATACGCGCGGTTTCGGCGGAAGCGCTGCCCGCCGCGATGGAAATCAGCACGGCCGCCAGCGCCGCTGTCGATTTGAGACGATTGCTCATCGTGTGCTCTCCATTTGACAGGAGTTAAGCTGCCGTCGCCAACAGCGTCAACGTTCGAGCCGCATCACATGCCGGCGCGAGCCGGCCATGCCGATCTCGTGGAATCCGCGGGCCACGAACATGTCTCGAAAGCCCATGAAACGGTAACTCGGCGATGCCTGGTCGACCGGATAGGCCTCGATCGTCCTGGCGCCTTTGGCGAAGGCGTGATCGATGGCCGCGTCGAGCAGTGCGGTTGCCAGCCCGCGGCTGCGCAATGCCCTCGGCACATAGAAACAGACGATCGACCAGATGCCCGTTTCGGTATCGTCCTGCTGCGGCGACAGTTTGCGGTAGGTTTCGCGTGGTGCCATCGAGCACCCGCCTATGGTTTTGCCTCCGGCTTGGGCGACAATGCCGACCGGCGTGTCGGCCGCGATGAGCGCCATCATCGCCCGTTTCCTCTCATCGTTGCCCACGTGCTCGCGGTTTTCGAGATCGCGCCAGGCCATGCACCAGCAATATTTCGGCCCGCCCGGCTGCTCGAACAGGTTCTCGAAATCGGTGCGCGTTGATCGCGTCACCTCAGTAAAGAGGATTTCGCCCCATTCAGCCTTTCCTGGCGAGCCGCTCAAGCGTTTTGGCATCGGAAAGCTCCCTTGCAGCGTCCTTGCCGATCCAGCGTGCCGTCTTGTCGGTCGAGGCAGCCAGCTTTTGTGCCAGCGCAAGGGCAGGGCCGTGCAGATCCATCGATCGCTTGCCGATCGAACGAAGCGCCCAGTTCACCGCCTTTTTCACGAAATTACGGCCGTCGGTGGCTTGCGCTTCAATGATCGACAGGAAGTCGAGGAAGGTGGCCTCTGGTTCGTTCTTCCGGTGGACCACCGACCAGGCCATCATGGCAAAAGCCGTACGTCGAACGAATTCCCGGTCGTCGACCGCGAATTCGACGATCAGTTCCCTCCAGCAATCCGTGTCGACAAAGAGATCGGAGACGCCGTCAACGATATCCCATGAGTCGAAAGTCGCCGCCCAACGTCTTGCATCCGCGACAGAAAACCGCGTCGGATCGGCCGTGACGGAAGCGATGAACTGCGCTTCCATGATGCCCGACTGCCACAGCTCGAACGCACGTTCATGGTTGCGCTTGATTTTCTTGGCAATCTGCCGCTGCACGCCGTGCGAGATACCGAGCGCACGTTCGATCTTGATGCCGTAGCGCAGCATGCCAAGGCGATTCTCCTCCGAGCCGATCGAGCGCAGATGGGCGACAATTTCCTCGGCGCTGGACTGAGGCGACAGCTCGGCCACGACAAAACCTATTTTTCCAATCGCGCCAACAGCGAAGACGTATCCCAGCGCTTGCCACCCATTCCCTGCACATCCTTGTAGAACTGATCGATAAGTGCCGTCACCGGCAGCTTGGCGCCGTTGCGGTCGGCCTCCGCCAGGCAGATGTCGAGATCCTTGCGCATCCAGTCGACGGCAAAGCCGAAATCGTATTTGCCGGCATTCATCGTCTTGTGCCGGTTCTCCATCTGCCACGAGCCGGCCGCGCCCTTGGAAATCACCTCGATGACCTTTTCGATGTCGAGCCCGGCCTTCTTGCCGAAATGGATGCCCTCGGCCAGCCCTTGGACAAGGCCGGCGATGCAAATCTGGTTGATCATCTTGGTGAGCTGGCCGGAGCCGACCGGACCCATCAGCCCAACCATGCGGGCATAGGCATCGATGACCGGCTTTGCTTTGTCGAAGGCTTTCTGCTCGCCGCCCACCATGACGGTGAGCACGCCGTTTTCGGCGCCGGCCTGACCGCCGGAGACCGGTGCATCGAGGAACGAGAACCCGCCCAATTGCGCCTTCTCCGCCAGTTCGCGCGCGACTTCAGCCGACGCCGTGGTGTTGTCGATGAAGATGGCTCCCTTCTTCATCGTCTGGAACGCACCCTCGGCTCCGATCGTCACCGCGCGCAGGTCGTCGTCATTGCCAACGCAGGAAAAGACAAAGTCCTTGCCGTCGGCGGCTTGGGCCGGCGTGTTGGCAACACTGCCGCCATGCTGAGCAACCCATTGCTCGGCCTTTGCTTTGGTGCGGTTGTAGACGGTGACGTCGTGGCCGCCCTTGTTCCTGAGATGTCCGGCCATTGGATAGCCCATGACGCCAAGACCGAGAAATGCCACCGATGCCATGTTTTCGAATCCCTTAGAAGCCTGCTTTCCGACCTTCTTAGCGGATCAGGCAGAGCTATGGGAGTCAGCGGTGCAGATGTATCGTGATGCGCCGTTCTATCCACTCGACCGCGTGGCGCAGTATCTCGACAATGATCAGATAGATGATCGCCGCCCAGACATAGGACTGGAAGTCGAAAGTGCGCGAATAGGTGAGCTTCGTGATGCCCATCAGATCATAGACAGTGATGATGGCGACGATCGCCGAGCCCTTGATCATCAGGATGATCTCGTTGCCGTAGGGCCGCAGCGCCACGATCAGTGCTTGCGGAAGTATGACCTTCCACATCGTCTGCAATTTGTGCAGGCCGAGCGAGGCGGCGCCCTCCCACTGGCCCCTGGGCACGCTCTGGATCGCGCCGCGCAGGATTTCCGCCTGATAGGCGGCAGTGTTGAGCGAGAAGGCGAAGATTGCGCAGTTGAACGCCTCGCGGAAAAAACCCCAGAGGCCGACCATCTCGAGTTGCGGCCTGAAGGAGCCTACGCCGTAATAGATAAGGAAGGTCTGGGCCAGCAGCGGTGTGCCGCGGAAGAAATAGACATAGGCATAGGCAAGACCTGAAAGAACCCGGTTCTTCGACATGCGGGCATAGGCGATCGGCACCGACAGGATCGCACCGAGCACGATCGAGATGGCGACAAGCAGTAGAGTGATGCCAAGTCCCGATACATAGCCGGGCGCGTATTTCGCGAAAAGCTCGCCGTTCCAGGCGAGAATGAGGTAGGCGGCGATCCCGGCGAGAAAAGCGATCCACAGACAGACCAGCGCGTAGCCGAGAATGCGTTGCCGGGGCCAGCCGCGTGGCAGAGCCGGCGGTCGGTCGATGGCGGCTACGCTCATCGCTGCACCTGCTGGCGGCTGACCGCACGTTCGATCGCGTTTATGCCGAAGGACGATATGATGGCGAGGAGCAGATAGATGAGGGCGGCGACACCGAAAAACAGGAAGGCGTGCTTGGTGACGCGGGCGGCGACGCCCGCTTGCCGCAATATGTCGGTAAGACCTATGGCGGACACCAGGGCCGTGTCCTTGAGCAGGATGAGCCACAGATTGGCAAGGCCCGGTAGCGCGATACGGATAAGCTGAGGTAGGACCACAAGTCGCATCGTCTGCCAGCCCGACAGGCCAACAGAATAGCCGCCCTCATACTGTCCCTTCGGGATGGCGCGGAATGCGGAGAGGAAGACCTCGCTGGCGTAGGACGAGAAGACGACGCCGAGCGCGATCATGCCGGAAACAAAAGCGTTTACTTCGACCGCGGCGGTCGGGTCATACAGGCGCATCACTTGCTGGATGCCGATTTGCGCGCCGTAAAAGATGATGAACAGCGTCAGCAGCTCGGGCAATCCGCGAAAGATCGTGGTGTAGATGTTGCCGGCCAGCCGCAGCGACGGCTCGTCGGATTGCTTGGCCAGTGCGACCAGAAAGCCGATCACCAGACCGACAGGCAGGGTCGCGGCTGCAAGCGAAACGGTGATGAAAACGCCATAGGCAATGTCGTCGAGCCAGCCTTCGGGGCCCCAACTGAGCAGCGTCCAAACGCTTTGCATCCGCCTGCCTGTTCTCCTTTATGGGCTCTTTGAGAGCAGCGCGGCGTCACCCCTCGTGCGCCGCCCCTTGTGCGAACGGCGGGAATGTCCCGCCGTTCGCTATCAGATCCATAAGGATCAGGACTCGCCGCCGTAGACGTCGTACTTGAAGTACTTGTCGTTGATTTCCTTGTACTTTCCGTTGGCGCGGATGGCGTCGATCGCCGCATTGAATTGGTTGACCAGCTCGGTCTCGCCCTTACGCACCGCGATGCCGGCGCCCGGACCATGGATCTTGATGTCAGGCGCGATCGCACCGATCACCTTGCAGCAGGCGCCCTCAGGCGTGGCAAGCCAGCCTTCGAGAACAGTGATATCGTCGTTGACCGCATCAACGCGGCCATTGGCGAGATCGAGCTGGTATTCCTGCGCGGTGGGGTAAGGCTTGATCGTGCTGTCGGTGTAGGTTGCGGTCGAATAGTTGAAATGCGTAGTCGAACCCTGCACGCCGATCGTCTTGCCGGCCAAGTCCTCCTTGGTCACGCCCTTGATGTCGCTGTCCTTGGGCGCGACGATTGCCGGTGGCGTGTTGTAGTATTTGTGGGTGAAGTCGACCTTCTCGGCACGCTCCGGGGTGATCGACATCGATGCGACGATGGCATCGAATTTGCCAGCCTGGAGCGCCGGGATGATGCCGTCCCAATCCTGCGCGACGAATGTGCACTTCACCTTCATCTCGTCGCAGAGTGCCTTGGCGATGTCGATGTCGAAGCCCACGAGCTGGCCGTCGGCGGTCAGGTTGTTGAACGGAGGGTAAGCGCCTTCAGTGCCGATCCTCAAAGTCTTTTCCTGAGCCTGGGCAACGCCCAGCGTCAGCAGCGCGGCCGATGCGGCGAGCGCTATACGCAATGCAATACGCATGATGGTCCTCTCTGTATGTCCCGGCCGTCGTTCCAAACGGCTCTGTGGGCGGTGCTTTTGACCGCCCGCTGGCGCGATACTCCCACTCTTTCCCCAAAAAAAGCAACTGCAAAAACCGTTGCTTCCGGGATTTGCATTCGTGGACAATGATGACGTTGGGGCAGGCATAATAGCGGCGAAAAAGGGCCCCTTCGCAAATGCCCTCAGCGCTTCATGCCTGTCGCGCGCTCGATGAAGTCGGCTATCGATTTCGTGTCGTCGAGATCAAAGACAGGCAGGCTTTCGCCCGCTATGGCGAAGTCGGCGGCGATGGCGACGATATGCGGATCATTTGCCGAAAGCGGTGCCCGGTCCTTGGCCTCCAGCCGCCGTGTTTCGATCTTGCTGTGCGCCTCACGCTTGTAGCCTTCGACCAGCACGATGTCGAAGGTGCCGAGCCGCGACAGGATCGTGTCCAGCGTCGGCTCGTCCTCGCCGCGCAATTCATGCATCAGGGCCCAGCGCCTGTCTGACACAATGGCGACTTCCGTGGCTCCGGCCTGCCGATGGCGAAAGCTGTCCGCTCCCGGCTTGTCGATGTCGAAATCATGATGGGCGTGTTTTACCGTCGAGACTTTCCAGCCACGCCGGACAAGTTCGGCGACCAGCTTTTCGGTCAGCGTCGTCTTGCCGGAATTCTTCCAGCCCGTGATGCCGAAGACGCGTCTCATCATGGCCTCATGGTCTGCAACAGACGTTCGGCTTCGGCAAGGTCGTCGGGCGTATTGATGTTGAAGAAAGGATCAATCTCGTGCCCACCGGAGTTCCACATCGGAAATTCCACATCGACAAAGCCGTGCCGCTCGATGAAGGCGAAAACCCGCCTATTGTCTTCATTGACCAGGAAACGTCGCAACGCGTCGTGCAGACCAAGCGGCCAGAGCGCGAACGTCGGATGCCGCTTGCCACCCGAACTGGCGACAGCGATCGCGCCGGGACGTTCCTTGACCACCGCGGCCAGCCGCCCGACCACATCCTCGGGAAAGAACGGCGTGTCGCCAGCGACAGTGACGACCACACTGCAAGCCATGGACGCCCACTCGAGGCCGGCAAGGATGCCGGCAAGCGGTCCCGCGTAACCCTCGACCGTATCGGCAAGCACCGGCAGTCCGAACTTGGCAAAGCGTGTCGGATCGCCGTTGGCGCTCAGCGCCAGCGGTCCGACTTGCGGGGCAAGGCGCGCGACGACATGGTCGAGCACGCGGCGGCCTCCCAGCGCAAGCAAGCTTTTGTCGCCACCACCCATTCGCCGCGACTGGCCACCGGCCAGAATGATCCCTGCAATATCTCGGTTCATCGTCTGCTGTCTTCTCGCCGGCCCCAAATCGTCAGGTTCCAGCGACCCTCGGGGCTCGTCTATATGCCGTCCGGCGCCATATCAGGTCCAGCGCTTTCGGCGGCTGTCTTTCGCCGGCCGACGATCCGTTCGCGGTAAAGTGTGTAGAGGCCGGAGCCGACGATGACGGTGGCGCCGAGTATCATCGGCAGGTCGGGGACGTCACCGAAGATGAACAGGCCAAGCAGGATCGACCAGAGCAGGGCTGTGTAGCGGAACGGCGCGACGAACGAGATGTCGCCCACCCGCATCGCCATGATGATGAACTGGTAACCGATGACCACGAGCACTGCCGCAAGCGCTAGCAGCGCCGTGCTTTTTCCCGTCATCGGTGTCCACCCACCCATTGGCGAAAGCAGTGCCGCGCCCAGCACTGTCATGGCAAGTGCTGTGGCGGTAGACACCAGCAATGTCGGAACGGCCTGCGGTATTCGCGTGGTGGCGAGATCACGCACCGCGCAACAGGCGACGCAGGCCAGCGCCAGCAGGGAATAGATGCTGAACCCCTCGAGGCCGGGCCGCACAATGATCAGCACGCCGGCAAAGCCGATGGCGATGGCCAGCCAGCGCCGCCAGCCGACGCCTTCATTGAACACAAGTGCTGCGCCCATCGTCACCGCAAGCGGCAGCGCCTGCAGCACGGCCGAGACGTTGGCAATTGGCAGATGGGCAAGAGCAATGAGAAACGACACGGTAGCACCGGCTTCGCCGGCGACACGCACCGCAACCATCGGCTGCAACATCGAGCCGGGCAGGGCAAGCGCACCGCGTTGCCAGGCAAGCAGGCCTATAAAAAGCGAAGCGAAGGCGCCGCGGATCAGCATGACCTGCGCCATGTTCATGGATTCCGACGAGAATTTGCTGATCGCGTCGTTGAGGGTGAAGCCACTCATGGCCACCATCATGAACAACGCGCCGCGCAGGTTTGGCGAAAGAGGCAAGGGCGTTACCGGTTGTGGTTCTGCATCAAGCCTCTAGCAGCCGGCTGCAAAACAGCAACGTCAAAGGGCTAGTCCACAGCCGTTCCGTGGCCCGTTACATCCTCCTCGCAAGAGCGGCAGGATTTATTTCGGCGGTGTGAGCGAGAAGATCAGCCGCCGGTGACGCTCATGTGCCGCGACACCGATGGACGGTTGGTGCGGCGGTCGATGATGAAATCATGGCCCTTCGGCTTGCGGCCAATGGCTTCATCGATGGCGTCGGCGACCAGTTCATTGCCTTCGGAGGCACGCAACGGCGCGCGCAGGTCGGCGGCATCTTCCTGGCCGAGGCACATATAGAGCGTGCCGGTGCAGGTCAGCCGGACGCGGTTGCAGCTTTCGCAGAAATTATGCGTCATCGGCGTGATGAAGCCGAGCTTGCCACCAGTCTCGGCGACGTGGACGTAGCGGGCCGGACCACCGGTCTTGTAACGAATGTCGGTCAGCGTGAACTGCCGCTCCAGTGCTGCGCGCAGCAGCGACAGCGGCAGATACTGGTCGGTGCGGTCGGCATCGATTTCACCCATCGGCATGGTTTCGATGACCGTCAACTCCATGCCGCGGCCGTGCGCCCAGCGCAGCATTTCCGGCAGCTCGGCGTCATTGAAATCCTTCAGCGCCACCGCATTGAGCTTTACCTTCAGCCCCGCCGCCTGCGCAGCGTCGATGCCATCCATGACCTTGTCGAGATTGCCCCAGCGGGTGATCTGGCGGAATTTTTCCGGGTCCAGCGTATCCAGCGAGACATTGATGCGCTTGACCCCGCAATCGGCGAGCTCAGCGGCAAAGCGGGAAAGCTGCGAGCCATTGGTGGTCAGCGTCAGTTCTTCCAGCGCACCACTTTCGAGATGACGCGCAATCTGGCGGACGAGATGCATGATGTTCTTGCGCACCAGCGGCTCGCCGCCGGTAAGACGCAGTTTCCTCACACCCTTCTCGATGAAAACCGTGCACAGCCGGTCGAGCTCTTCCAGCGACAGCAGATCCTTCTTGGGAAGGAACGCCATATCTTCGGCCATGCAATAGGTGCAGCGGAAATCGCAGCGGTCGGTGACCGACACGCGCAGGTAGCTGATCGTGCGACCAAAAGGATCGATCATGTCCATGCTCGTGCGTTTCCCGTGGCTGCGAACGGCATCGTTATATATGGCTATGTGATACGATCCAACCTGCTATTCAAGATAAGAGGTCTCGATCTTTGGTAACATCGCGCCGCCGACAGATTGCGTCGGAAGTTTCGAAGCGGCCTTTTCCCGTTGCGTGAAGCGGCGTAGGGAAAGGACAGATGATGCGGAATCTATCACCATGACGGCGCCGAAGGAACTGAGAGTCTCGAAGGACCGCAAGCTGCTTACCGTGACCTTCCCTGACCATCAGCCGTTCGAATTGCCGGCGGAGTTTCTGCGTGTTGTCTCGCCATCGGCCGAAGTGCAGGGCCATTCGCCCGAACAGCGCGTGACCGTTCCCGGCAAGCGCAATGTTGCGATCCTGAAGATCGAGCCGGTCGGCAACTATGCCGTCCGCATCACCTTCGACGACTTCCACGATACCGGCATCTTCACCTGGAATTACCTGCATACGCTGGGCCATGAGAAGGAGGCACGCTGGGCCGCCTATCTCGCCGAGTTGGAAGACAAGGGGCTAAGCCGCGATCGTTGAATGGTTCCCGCACGACGCCCTGGTCAACGCAGGATCGCCAGTATTTCGCTGGTGTCGTGATAAAACGGCGTGCCTTCGATCAACCGGTCATCCTTGAAGCATAAACCTCTTTCAGGTCGAGCCAAATGCCATTCGCAACCAGTGCATAGTGAAACAAGAAAGATACGGTTTTCGGAGGAACTAATGCATTACACACTTTATGCTGCGCCAGGCTCATGCTCTTTTGCGCCTCACATCCTCATGGAGGAGATTGGAAGACCATATTCGCTAGCGTTGATGTCTCCCGGCCATCCCGAAACCAAAACCGACGAATTCCGTCGATTCAATCCGAAAGGGCGAATCCCTGTTCTCATTGCCGAGAATTTCACTCTCACTGAAGCGCCGGCAATTTTGTTGCACCTGGGCCTGACGAACCCAGACACGGGACTCCTGGGAGCGGATGCAGCAAATGTCGTCCGTTCCATCGAATGGTTTAACTGGCTATCCAGTGCGGTTCACGCGGTCGCCGTCCGAATGATCTGGCGCGCCGACTTTTTCTTACCGGATGAAACGATGTACGCGCCGTTGGTTGAAAGAGGAAAGGAGCATTTGGCCTCCGCATTTGCTCTTATAGATACCAAGATGAAGGACCGAGTTTGGGCAATAGGAGAGTGCTACTCAATCGTTGATCCATATTTGCTCGTATTCTATCGGTGGGGAAATCGTATGGCCATTGATATGCAAAATACTTATCCAGCTTGGACCACTCATACTCGTCGACTGGAGGAACGTGCGGCTGTGCAACGAGCTATAGCGCAAGAAGGAATATCCCTCTGGGAGTAGCTGTTGCATTGCCGAATCCAAAGATTGGCAAGGCCACCGATCAATACTCGCTCGTGCTTTAATCTGGTAGCGTTGTTTATCGGGAAACCAACGCTATGGCCTCGATAGGGCAAGGACTGCGGCTCATGCACGACAATCTCGGCATGAAATGCGCTAGCAAGCGTGTCGAGGCTCGCCGGCCCTGATTGCAGGAAGCGCATTTCAACCTCGAACATGTTTTCAAGAAGTTCCATGGCGGTGCGTCGCCGATCGAGTGGTTTATCCATTTCGGTCTCCGTGATCAGTATCGTACGGTTGACGCGACTTGCCCCTTATATCGTTGGTTCGACACCCGTTTCCAGACAACCGAAAAGACGTGCAGCACGTGTCGTCAAAACGTCACGGATATGGAGTAGCGGCGGCGGATACTCGGAGACGAAAACATGCCCGTCATCACCACGGTCGAACAGCTCGAAGCGCTTTATGGCCTGCCCGGCGAGACCTCGCTGGTCAAGGAACTCGACCATGTGATCCCTGAATACGCTGCCTTCATCGAAGCCTCGCCCTTTGTCGCGCTCGCGACCAGCGGGCCGGAAGGGCTGGATTGCTCACCGCGCGGCGATCTCGCCGGCTTTGTTCGCATCCACGATCCGAAAACCCTGATGATGCCGGACCGGCGCGGCAACAACCGTGCCGATTCGCTGAAAAACATCATTCGCGATCCGCGCGTCGGCCTGTTGTTCCTGGTCCCAGGCTCCGGCACGACGCTGCGCGTCAACGGCCGCGCCCATATCACCACCGACGCCGCGCTCTGCGCCTCGTTCAGCGTCGACGGCAAGCCGGCGCGCTCAGTCACGGTCATCGATGTCGATTCGGTTTATTTCCAGTGCGCCCGCGCCATTGTCCGGTCGGAACTGTGGAACCCGGCGAGGCATGTCGATCCGAAATCGCTGCCGACACCTGGAACAATCCTGGAAATCACCAGCCGGAAAGGCATCGACGGCGAGGCCTATGACAAAGAGTGGCCGGAGCGCGCGAAAAAGTCGATGTGGTGAGCGGATCGCTACCGGCCCCGTCACGCTTCCTTGAGAACGTCGGCAATCTTGCGCATCTGCTCGCCGATCATATCGCATTGCTCCGGCGTCGACTGGCTCATCGCTTTCTCGATCAGCGCCATATGGACCTTCAGCGCCTGCATCAGAAGTTCCGTGCCGGCTTCGGTCAAGGTAAGCCGCAGCACCCGCTTGTCCTTCTGGTCACCTTCGCGGCGCAGCAGGCCGCGTGTCTCGAGTTGCGGCAAAAGCATGGTGATGTTGGAACGGCCGACCAGCAGCCGGCGGGCGAGATCATGCTGCGACATGCCGGGATGGCGGTAAAGGTTCATCAGCACGTCGAGTTGCGCCGGCTTGAGGTCAAGCGGCGCGAGCTTCACCGCCAGCGTGCGCTCCAGCACATGGCAAGCGCGCGCCACCGCGACCCAGTTGCGAAACCGCGGGTTGTCCCAGGGTAGCTCTTGTTTAATGTTCATGTTTGAACTATTATGTTCATGCTTGAACGAATGGATGGATCGCCACTATGGCATCATTTGGATTGAAGGTCATCCGGGGCGTGTTTGCTGCCGCCGAACATGTGGCTCCCCGCCTTACCGGGCGCGCGGCGTTCGAACTGTTCTGCCGCACGCCGAACGCCAAGATCCTCAGCGACGGCGAGCGACGCGCCGTCGACCGCGCCGCCGGCTTCATGGCCGAGGCGCGCCATCATCGGCTGAAGACCAAAAACGGGTGCGTCATGGCGCATGAATTCAGGCCAGAGCCGGGCAGGCGGGCCGTCGGCACGGTGCTCGTCATCCATGGCTGGCGTTCGCGCACCGAATATATGCGCACGCTGATCGAAGGCTATCGTGACGCCGGTTACAAGGTTGTCTCGCTCGACCTGCCGGGGCACGGCCAGTCGCAGGGCCGCCGACTCACACTGGTCAGTGCTGTCGAAGCCGCACGGCTGACCGGCGAATGGTTCGGCCCGTTCGTGGCGGTCGTCGGCCATTCCTTCGGCGGCGCCGTCGCCGCCAATGCCGTCGTCGGTTCGGTCAAGAACATTCCGCCGCTGGCGGCCGAGCGGCTGGTGCTGATCGCGGCCCCGAGCTCGCTGCCGGCGATCTTCAACGATTTCAGCCGCATGCTCAGTGTCGGCCCACGCTCGCAGGCCGCCATGGCGGACCGGGTCGAACGCATCGCCGGCCGGCCGCTGCACGAATTCGTCGGCGACCGCCAGCTTGCCCGCACGCCAGTGCCAACGCTGGTCATCCATGCGCCGGACGACCGCGAAGTGTCCGCCGACCATGCGAGGCTCTATGCGGGCGCCGGCGACCACGTCACGCTCTACTGGGCGGACGGGCTCGGCCATCGCCGCATTCTCGCCGACAAGGGCGTGGTCGAGCGCGCGATCGACTTCGTTGCCGAACACCGGGAGCCGGTATCGCTGCATTAAATGCCGCCGGCGTTTGTCACGTGTCGGTGCCGGCCATCCCCTTCCACGCTGCCATCGCACCGGCGACAGTCGCCATAAGGGCGGCGCGCGATGCGCCGTCGCGCGCCTGGATCGACATGCCGTGCTGCACGGTCGCATAGAACGTCGCAGCCACGCGGCAATCGAAGTCTGCCGGCAATTCGCCTTCCGCGACGCCACGTTCCAGCCGTCTCAGCAAGGCTGCGCGGTTCTCGGCGCGGCGGCGGCGCAGATCATCGCAGATGGCGCCGCGGCTTGAGTCCTGGTGCAGCGCGCCGAGCGCGATCAGGCAGCCTTGCGGACGATCGGTCTGCGAATAGGCCTTGGCCGTCTGGCGCAGAAAACGCTCGACCGCCTGGCACGCCGTCGGCGCCTTTTCCAGTGCGGACCAGATATCGGTGCCTTCGACCTGCGTGTAGAGCTCGACCGCTTCGAGAAAGAGCGCTTCCTTGCTGCCGAAGGCGGCGTAGAGGCTTGGCGAGTTGATGCCCATCGCCGCGGTCAGGTCGCTCATCGATGCGCCCTCATAGCCCTTGGCCCAAAACACCTCCATTGCGCGCCGGAGGGCAGTGGTTCGATCGAAGGTGCGGGGGCGGCCTCGTTCCGTCATGGCATCCTTTCTGTGTTGATTGATACATAAATCTGTTGACGCATCCGGGCAAGGCTGGCAGACATTTATGTATCGATCATTACAGAAAAGGAGTAAACGAATGTCTCCCATCGGCTTGAATGGCAAGGCCGCGCTCGTCACCGGCGGCAGCCGCGGCATCGGCGCGGCGATTGCGCGAAGGCTCGCGGCCGACGGCGCCAGCGTCGCGCTTACTTACGTGAATGGCGAGGAGCAGGCCCGTGCGGTCGTGGGAGAAATCGAGGCGGCCGGCGGTCGCGCCGTTGCCCTGAAGGCCGACAATCGCGACGCTGCCGCAATCCGAGCGGCGGTCGGTGAGACAGTGAAGGCCTTCGGGCGGCTTGACATCCTCGTCAACAGCGCCGGCATCTGGCGCGCCGCGCCGATCGATGCATTATCGCTCGCCGACTTCGATGAAACCATGGAGGTCAATGTCAGAGCCCCGTTCGTGGCCTCTAAGGCGGCGGCAGTGCATATGGGCGAGGGCGGCAGGATCATCTCCATCGGCAGCAATCTGGCCGAGCGTGTCACCGACACCAGCCTCAGCGCCTACTCGGCCAGCAAGGCGGCATTGGTCGGCTTGACCAAGGCATTGGCGCGCGACCTCGGTTCACGCGGGATCACCGCCAACGTCGTTCATCCGGGCTCGACCGATACCGATATGAACCCGGCCAGTGGCCCGCACGCCGAGCACCAGCGGCAGAAGATGGCGACGCCTCGCTTCGGCAAGGCTGAAGAGATCGCCGGCATGGTCGCCTGGCTGGCCGGTCCCGAAGGGCGCTTCGTGACAGGCGCCGCATTGACCATCGACGGCGGCGCCAACGCCTGACCCGTGCGCTAGTTCCCAAACCGGAGCGGGACTCAATCCGCTCCGGTTGCCCCGGTGTCGTGAAACTGTTCTGCAACAGACCTTCCCAAAATTTATGGAAGCTTAACGAAATCGGTATGAATCGGTATAGTCGCGTCTTACACCCGTCATACGGTGGGCAAGACCGTCAAGCGTGCGGAACGGGAACCGGTTGCAGCCGGAGCGGGTGATCCATGAAATTTCTCGGAAACAAAGCAACCGTGATGCCGCTTGCGGCGATCGCGGCAATGCTTGCCTTCGGCATGCCGCAGGCAGACGCCCAAGGGCTTTTCGAGAGGCTTTTCGGCGGCGGCATCCGGCACACACCGCAAGGTGATTTTCCCCCGCCGCCGTCGAGGCAGAAGTCACGATTTAAGCCAAACGCAACGGCGCCGGCCGTTTCCCGAAGCGCAGGCAACAAGCGCAGCGGCGGAGGGGGCGGTGCCGTCCAAATCAGCAGCCCGTCCTATTACACCTACAAAAGCGATCCACTGGTGCGCGTCGACTTCTCGACGCTGGCGGTAACGCCGGGGCCGGCAATGCCACAGGATGCCGCCTTCCAGCCGTCTTCCGCCACTCCATCTTCAGTTACTGGCGCCGCCTTCCGCGAAGCGATCGCCGGCCTTGGTGACTACGAACTCTATGCTGAAAAAGACATCGCCAAGGCGCTTGTTGCCTATTACTCGGCCAATCCTGATTTTATCTGGGTAACGGGAGCCAGCGCTAACAGCCGCGCGCAGGACGCGGTGCGGGTGCTTGGCGAGGCGGCGAGCTATGGCCTCACACCTGCCGACTACACGGTAGAAGTGCCCGCGGCCAGCGTATCGACCAGCGATGCCGATGCGCGGCTGAAGGAGCTCGTCCGCTTCGAGATGGCACTGTCGGCGCGAGTCCTGCGCTACGTTCATGACGCGCAAAGCGGTCGCGTCGACCCCAATCGCATGACCGGATATTATGATTTTCCGGCCAAGCCGCTCGACATGGAAGGCGTGCTGAAAACGCTGGCACGCACCCAGCAAGCGCGCACCTATCTCGAATCACGGCATCCGCAGAACGTGGAATATCAGGCGCTGCGCGTCGAACTGGAATCGCTTCAGGCCAGCGCCGAAGACGAGATCGTCGTCGATCCCAAGCTGTTGCTGAAGCCAGGCGAGACCAGCCCCGAACTGCCGAAGCTTCTGGCGAAGATCGCGCGCAACCTCGACGACGAGATGGGCGGCGCCTATGGCGAGATATTGGCCCGGCTCGCCACCAGCGAGGTCTATGACCCGGAACTGGTGCCGGTTATCAAGGCGGTGCAGAAGAAGGCCGGCATGAAGGGCGACGGCGTCATCGGGCCGCGCACCGTGGCGGCGCTGGCTGGAACGTCCAAGGTCGACAAGATCCAGAAGGTAAAGGTCGCGCTGGAAGAGTTGCGATGGTTGCCATCCGATCTCGGCAGTCCGCGCGTCTTCATCAACCAGCCGGCCTTCACGGCGAGCTACATCGAAAATGGCGAGGAGAAGCTGAAGACCCGCGCCGTCATCGGCAAGACCACCAATCAGACATCCTTCTTCTACGATCAGGTCGAGCAGGTCGACTTCCATCCTTATTGGGGCGTGCCGCAGTCGATCCTCGTCAACGAGATGCTGCCCCGGTTACGCCGGGATCCCGGCTATCTCGACCGCGCCGGCTACGAAGTGGTCAATGCGCGCGGCAAGCGCATTCCCTCCTCCTCGGTCAACTGGGGCGCTTATGGCGCGAAGATACCTTATGGCGTGCGCCAGCTGCCGAGCGAGGCCAACGCGCTGGGCGAGCTGAAGATCCTGTTCCCCAACAAGCACGCAATCTACATGCACGACACGCCGCAAAAGTCGTTTTTCCAGCGTGACATGCGCGCACTCAGCCATGGCTGCGTTCGTCTGCAGGATCCGCGTGGCATGGCGGCTGCCGTGCTTGGCACCTCGGTCGACTATATCGCGGAGAAGCTGAAGCACGGACATTCGACCGAAAAGGTGGCGCGCACGATCCCGGTCTATGTCGCCTATTTCACCGCCTGGCCTGATATGTCCGGCAATGTCGAATACTTCCATGACATCTACGACCGCGACACGCGGCTGCAGCAGGCGCTGGACAGCACGGAAGCGGTGCGCTCGCCGGCAAGCTGAGACTAAGCCTTGGTCGATCCGTCCTAACGTTGGGAGAGCGGGCGTCGGAAGCCGGCTTCGCGCCCGGCGATCAGCCAGTAGACCAGACCGGCGACAAGACCGGCGGCGGCGATGATGCCGATATCGGCCCAGCGCTCGGGGCTGATATCCTCCGGCGCGCTGGGCCAGATCAAGGCGAAGCCGGCAGCCGCTGCCGCGGCGCCGAAGACCATATGCAACAGGAAATTGCGCAGCGAAAACAATTCGGCGATCAGCGCGAAGATCAGCGTCTGCAGGCCCGTCAGCACGATCGTCAGGAAATAGATGAACATGCCGAGCGGCGGCACGACCAGCGCCGCGATCGGGCTGACCCCCATGAAATCGAAGTACCCCGGCGCATTGGGCAGCGAACTCAATGCACCATAGATCGTGGCCACAGCGATCAGCCCGACCAGCACCGCAACGAAATAGCCGGCGAGCATCATCAGGACGCGTTTCGCCACATGCTTTACCGTCGCCATGCCCACACCCGTGCGGCTCAATGATAACGCTGCAGTCAGCCATCAAAGGCGCATCGGCGCAAGGGGACACCGAAAAGCGTGCAGGAACTCGCCCCCGCTCTTGGTGACGCGACGGCGCTGCCAGTCTCCGAGGGATGCCACCAAGCTGCGCACGTATTTGCATGGAGGAAAGTGCGGCGATCTATTTCGGCTCGGCGGTCACGGGATCATAGGTGATTTCGACTTTCGCCTTGTCGGTCGTGTAATAAGTAACGGTGTAGGCGCCGCTGTCCCAGGCGACCTCGTCGACGTAACGAAAGTCGTCGCGCTGCTCGACCTTGGCGATTATTTCCGACAGTTTCCTGGCATTCTGGGGCGGCAGCGGGCTTTCGTCCGCGGCAAATGCCGATCCGCCGACAAGCAGCACGGCGGCCGCCAAAACAAATCTGGACATGGCTTTCCCTCACACTTCGACGAGTAGAAACTCGCGGCCATGCAAGTTTGTTCCGGGGTTCTGGATGCACACTCGCGAATCGCGCCGATGCATCGCGTTGTTGTTGCTCACGTTACGGCGTCTGCAGCGCTCATCCCTCCTCGGGGAAGAGATGGGCCAAGGCCGTGTCGAACGCGAGTTCCAGAGCGTCACCCGGTTGAAAGATCTTGTCTTCATTGAAGGCCGCAATGAGCTCGCGATCGTCGCGAAGCGTCAGGTCCACAACCGTCTCGCTGCCCAACCGCTCGGCATGTGCCACGACGCCATGCAGCATGCCTTTTCCAGATTGCACCGCCCGGAGGTGCTGCGGACGGATGCCCAGGATGGCCTTACCGTCTTTCCGGAAGGGGCGTCTTCTGGTCGCCACCCTGATCGGCTCCAGGGCTCGGTTGCCCACTGTTGCCGCTTCGCCATCGAGGTCGAGGACGTCGACTGTCAGGAAATTCATCGACGGGGCTCCCAGAAAACCGGCGACAAACCTGTTGGCCGGCTCGTGATAAAGCTCCATCGGCGCTCCGATCTGCATGACTTGACCGTCCTTCAGGACGACGATCCTGTCGGCCAGCGTCATCGCCTCGACCTGGTCGTGGGTGACATAGATCATCGTTGTGCCGAGTTGCCTGCGCAGCCGGCCGATTTCCATGCGCATGTCCATGCGCAGCGCGGCGTCGAGGTTGGAGAGCGGCTCGTCAAACAGGAATACGGCCGGTTTGCGCGTGATCGCGCGCCCGATAGCGACTCGCTGGCGCTGGCCGCCCGAAAGCTGACTTGGGCGGCGGTCGAGCAAATGTTCCATTTGCAGGATGCGTGCGGCCTCGGCGACCTTCTGTTCCTTTTCCTGCTTGGAAGCGCCCGCGATCGTAAGACCGAACGCAATATTCTCGCGCACGGTCATGTGCGGAAAGATGGCATAGCTCTGGAATACCATCGCAACACCGCGTTCCTTGGGTTGGAGCTCGTTGACCACCCGGCCTCCGATCTCGAGGATGCCTTCGGTCATCTCCTCGAGCCCGGCGATCATGCGCAGCAAGGTGGACTTCCCACAGCCGGACGGTCCGACAAAGACGACGAACTCGCCATCGTTGATGTGGATATCGACGCCTTTGATGACGTCGACGCGGCCATAGGATTTCTTGATGCCCTTGAGCGAGACCTCAGCCATGAGCGATGGCTCCCGTTTCCTGGTTCATGTGTCGCAATTCGGGGTCACCGGTCGTTTTTTCGTCCTTGAGGAAATAGCCGTGTCAGCGCTTGCCGTCATGGGCACGCTGTCCCAGACCCGCTGTCTTTAAGCGCGACAACCATGTATTCAGCCCTTCACGCCGGTAGAGGCGATCGATGCGATGAAGGCGCGCTGCAGGAAGAGATAGAAAATCAGCACCGGGACGGTGATAAGGGTGAGATAGGCCATGACCTCGCCCCAGGCGACGTTGAGTTGAAAGAAGTAGCCGAGACCGACCATGATCGGGCGATAGTTTTCCTGCTGCACCACGATGAGCGGCCAGAGATATTGGTTGTACATGACGAGGAACTTCAGGATGGCGGCAGTCGCCAGAACCGGTCCTGAAAGCGGCATGACAATGCGATAGTAGACCTGCCACCAGCTCGCGCCCTCCACCCGGCCCGCCTCAATCAGCTCGCCCGGCAGCCCTTTGAAATATTGCACGAACAGGAAGATCGTCAGCCCGTCGGCGATCCAGGGGATGATCTGCACCCGGTAGGTGTTCAGCCAGCCCCATTGCAGCCCCTCGAGCCCGATCCAGGGCAGTTTCGAGACCAGGAGCAGGAGCGGGATAGCGATGGTTTCGAAAGGGATGATCAGCGTGGCGATGACGATCGAGAGCACCACGTCGCGCCCCTTCCACCGCAGGAAAGCGAAGGAGAATGCGGCCAGCGAACAGATCAGCAACGAGAGAAGGACGGTCGCCCCGGTGACCAGAACCGAGTTCAGGACGAACAGGGCGACCGGCGCCCGCCGGAACGCTCCGAAATAGTTGTCGAGGCTGATGTCCCCGACGGGCAGGAAGGCACGCAGGCTGGAGGTGTCCGCGAGGAGCTGATTGTCGGGCTTGAAGCTCGAGTTGATCATGAACACGAGCGGAAAGATAAAGATCAGCGCGATCAGGCACAGCACCAGATAGCGGACGAAGAGCCTCAGGCCGTAATTGTCGGGATCAAAAGCCATCTTAACGCTCCCGAGTCAGCCAGCGCTGGATGAGTGAGATCGCGAGCACGATCGCGAACAGGATGACCGAGATGGTCGAGCCGCCCGAGATGTCCTGCTTGCCATAACCGCGCTCGACCGCCTGGAAGACTAGAGTTTGGGTGCTGTCTCGCGGGCCGCCGTTGGTCATCACGTCGATCTGGGCGAAGAGCGCGAAGCCCTGCATGGTGATCACGACAAGGACGAGCACGGCGGTGTTGCGCAGGCCCGGCCAGGTGACATAGCGGAAGGTCTGCCATTTCGAAGCCCCTTCGATGGCGGCGGCCTCGTAGAGCGTGGGGCTGATCGTCTGCAACCCGGCCAGCCAGATGACCATATGGAAGCCGACGGCCTGCCAGATCGACATGGCCATGATCGCGGGCAGCGCAGTCGAGGGATCGCCCAGCCAGTCGACGGGCTGGAAAAGACCGAAGCTGAGGCCCTGGAGAATGCTGTTCAACAGCCCGTTCTGGCCGTCATAGATGAACCGCCAGAGAAGCGAGACCACGACGATGGAGACCACCACCGGCATGAAGTAAATGGTCCTGAATATGCTGATGCCCCTGAGCTTCTGGTTGATGAGCAAAGCAAGCATAAGCGCGAGGCCGCCCTGCACCGGCGCCACGACCAGAACGAACAGGAAGGTGTTTACCAGCGCCTTCATGAACACAACGTCTCTGGCGATGACGACCATGACGTTCTCGCCGGACTGCCACCGAAACCACTCACGCATGCCGCGATATTGGGGATAGTCGTCGCTACGGGTGATCGCACGCAGGCGGGGGTACTGGATTTCGCCGGCCTCGTCTCGGACCACTTCGCCAGCCTCGTCGCGCTCTGGCTCGAGGGTCACCACCGCAAAGCCCAGGAGCTGACGATAGTTTTCCAACCCGACGAACTGGGTGGGGTTCGGTGACAGCAGTCGCTGATTTGTCAATGAGAGACCGATCGCGAAGAAAAACGGCAGGACGATGAATGTGAAGATGAGTGCGAAGCCCGGCAGGGCGAATGTCCAGCCCGTCCGGTTCGACAGGGTTAGTTTCGACGCCATTTGCGATATCCGCCCAGGAACCCAGAAAGCGTGGAGTCCGCGGCCGGCGAGGACCCCGGCGCGACAGAACTACCGATGGCCGTAGCCGCCGTTGCTTTCGATGTCGGCGTCGATCTCGTCGACCGCCGCATCAAGCGTGTCGGCCACATCGGCACCATTGGCAATGTCGGCCAGTGCCTTGGTGAAGACCTTGGCCTGGACCACGTAGCCCGGGGTCACCGGGCGCACCAGAGCTTGTGCTTTAGAGAGGTCGAAGAACATCGCGAGCGGGCCGCCGTCCTTGTAGTTCTTTGTCATCTGTGCCGCCGAGGGCGTGGGCGGGATCAGGCCGATGCCGTCGGAGAAGGCGGCCAGATATTTGTCCTGCGCGGCGAACTTGATGAACGCGGCAGCACCTTCCGGATGCTTGGACTTGGCCGAGATGCCGAACTGCCATGAGCCCGCGCCGATCTTGTTGCCCGCGCCGAAGTCGGGTGCTGGAAGGAAGACAACGTCATCCACGGCCGCCATCGTCGCCACCGCGCGCCAATTGCCGTTCCACTGGAAGGCGAACTTGCCGTCGATGAAGCCGGTCTGCTGATCGGCGGGGTCCTCACTGGTGCCAGGCGCATAGCCTCCGGTGAACAGCGATTGCCACCACTTGCCAAAGGCCTGTGCAGCCTCGCCGTTCAGCGCGCCTTCCGCGGTCCGGTAGGTCGAACGGTCGACGATGTCCCCGCCGAAGCTCTGCAGGAACGGCGAGAAGGCATAGGAATACCACTCGGCTTGGTCGTTCATGCCGAGATCGAGGGCAAATTCATACTTGCCGGAGGCCTTGGCGGCATCGAGCGCGGCCATGAATTCCTCACTCGACCAGGGCTTGTCGACGGTCGGGGTGCGCAGGCCCAACTCGTCCAGTGTCGATTGGCGTGCAAAAAGCGCCACCGCCGCGTCCCACAGACCGACCGAATAAAGCTTACCGTTCCACACACCTTTGGTGCCGGGCAGGAAGTCGGCGAATTCGCTCTCGTCGATCGGCAGCGGCTGCAGATAGCCGGCCCAGGCCCAATTGGGCATGATGGGCCCATCCACATCCAGGATGTCGGGCAGGTTGCCCGCCAGCGCCGCCGCCGCGACGGAATCGTTATAGCTCTTCTCTGGGAAGCTCTCGATACTCACCGTCCAGTCGGACTGGCTGGTGTTGAAGTCTGAGATGATCTGGTTGAGGGTTCGCGACTCCACCTCGTTGCCGGCGCCGTGATACCACAAGGTCAACTTCGTCTGCGCCAGCGCGGGCACACACAGACAAGTCGACGCGATCATCACACCGGCGAGGTGTTTTGTCAGGTTCATTGGCTATTCCTCCCTTTTGACGGACGCTGACTGAATTCAAGGTCACCCCCGAGGCCCGCCAGGACACCGGGCCGGAAGCCAGCGTCTTGGTTTCGGGTCGGCCGCTACGGGCCCTTGATGGGGTCCAGCAATGTTCGCGGAAGCCGGACGCATTTGCAATTGCGCAGTTTCACCTAGTCGGAGCAGGAGGTTGACGGCGATTTCCCCTCGTCAGTTCCCGGGGTACAACTATTGAGATAGCAGCTCACCTAGGACGATTTCGTCGTCCGTCAACTTTCTCCCGGCCGCGTTCAATATGCAGGTTGAGTGATTCCAAGGTGGATAGCGCTTAGTGATGTGTCCCCAACTGCCCGGCGGATCGCATGAACCGGGTCGTGGCAAACCCGGCGACGAGGCAGAAGTTCGAAGCGTAGGCGACCGCGAAGCGGATGATAGCTTCGCACTGGGAGCGGGTATTGGTGGGCGATGCAGGGATTGAACCTGCGACCCCACCCGTGTGAAGGGTGTGCTCTCCCGCTGAGCTAATCGCCCGCTCGTTGCCCGAAGGCCAAGCGCGCCGCGATATAAGGGAGGCAGGCCTGGGAAGTCAAGGCGATGTGCTGGCGTTCCGACGAAGACCGAATGCAACCCGCCGGGACACGCCCGGTCGCCGTCGTGCTCAGCGCCCCGCAGCGGCAATTAGGCGTTCTGCCAGGCCAAGCGTCAGCGCATCGAAATGCGAGATCACTGCCGACGGTTCGAATTCGCGCACATGGCGGTCGGTATAGCCGAAATCGACCGCCACCACGGGAATGCCGGCGGCTTTCGCCGTATCGATGTCGGTCTGCGAATCACCCACCATCAGCGCAAGATGTGGATTGCCGCCGGCCAGGGCGATGGTTTCGGTCAGATGGCGCGGGTCGGGCTTGCGGAACGCAAACGTGTCCTGACCGCAAATCGCTGCGAAATGCTTCGCCAGGCCGAGCGCCTCGATCAGTGCCACCGAGTTGGCTTCGTATTTGTTCGTGCAGACGGCCAAGAGATAACCGGCTGCCTCGAATCGGGCGATCGTCTCGACGACGCCGGGGTAGGGGCGTGATTTGCCCGGGATGTTGTCGGTGTAATGATCGAGAAACAGTTTCAGCAGCCGATCATGCTCCTGGCTTTCCAGCGATCTCTGCTGCGCGGCATGGGCGCGCTCGATCATCACCCGTCCGCCATGGCCGACGAAGCGCCGGAAGCCGACCTCGTCGACGGCTGCGAGTTCGCTGGCGGCAAGGCTGTGGTTGAGGCTGTCGAGCAGGTCCGGCGCTGTGTCGATCAGCGTCCCGTCGAGGTCGAACACGATGATCGGTCGGGTCATGGCCTGTCCTGTGGCGATTGCTTCGTTGGCAGGCGATAGCCGCTGCGATCCATTCAGGCAAGCCGGCTCAGTCAATCCACAGCCAAGGTCTTTGACCGGACTTGCAAAAATGCTAGGAGCGCCGAAACAAATTTTTTGGGGCGCGACACGCAGCATGGATGCGAGGCAACTGAAGGTCGAAGCCGCACGGGCAGCACTTGCCCATGTGAGCGACGGCATGCGGCTGGGCATCGGCACCGGCTCGACGGCGGAAGAGTTCGTGCGGCTGCTCGCCGAAAAGGTCGCTACCGGCCTCACTATTGTCGGCGTGCCGACCTCGGAGCGCACCGCCATCCTTTGCCGCGAGCTTGGCGTGCCGCTGTCGACGCTGGAGGAAACACCTGAACTCGACCTTACCGTCGACGGCGCCGACGAGATCGATCCGGCGCTGACATTGATCAAGGGCGGCGGCGGTGCGCTGCTGCGCGAAAAGATCGTGGCGGCGGCTTCCGCCCGCATGATCGTCATTGCCGACCGTTCGAAGATGGTCGAGACGCTCGGCCGTTTTCCGCTCCCCATCGAGGTCAACCCGTTCGGCCTGCGTGCCACGGAAATCGCGGTCGCCGCGGCGGCCGGAAGGCTCGGCCTTTCCGGTCCCGTCACATTGAGGATGACGGAGCGCGAGCCTTTTGTTACAGACGGCGGCCATTTTATCCTCGATGCATCTTTTGGCCGCATTCCGGATACAAGAGCGCTTTCGAATGCTCTCCATGCCATTCCGGGCGTGGTCGAGCATGGTCTTTTCATCGGGCTGGCATCAACGGCTATCATCGCGGGCGACGGCACCCAAACCGTCTATGCCGCCCGAAAACCAGGGAGTTTTATCGATCATGATGTTGCATAACCGGGTTCGCCGTTTTTCTGCCGTTCTGGCAGCCTCAGCCGTCTTTGCGTTTTCATCGCCGGCGTTTTCGCAGGACGTCACCGACGGGCATCTGAAGGCGGCGCGCGCCGCGGTCGCGGCTATCCACGCCACGGACCCGTTCGACAACATCCTGCCGCAGGCCGCCGCCGCGCTTCAGCAGCAGCTTATCCAAAAGAATCCGGACATGCAGGAGCTGATCGGCAGGACCATCAGCGAAAAGGCGATGGCGCTGGCCTCGCGCCGCGCCGATCTCGAGAAAGAAGCAGCCATGGCCTATGCCAAGGTATTTTCCGAAAAAGAGCTTACCGAAATCGCCGCTTTCTACAATTCCGATTCCGGCAAGAAGCTGCTCGACAGCGGCCCGGCCGTGACGCGTGAACTGCTCAAGGCCGCCGATATCTGGCAGAACGGTGTCGCTCGCGATCTCGCCCAGCAGGTCGGCGAAACGCTGGCCGCGGCGGCAAAGGCCGCAGCACCGGCAAATGCCGCGGCTCCTGCTGACGGCACGCAGCCGGAAGCACCGAAGAACTGAGCATATTTTCCGGCGGCGTTATCGCTGCTGGACCGGAAGCCCGGCCGCCGTTGCGCACATCCGACAGCATGCGTGGCGTGGTGGTCCGGGCTTTTCTTTTGATGGTTTGCAGCCTACCTGTCTCAGACATTTTGAAGGGCAAGGAGCCGCACCATGGCCGGTTACGACTACGATCTTTTCGTTATCGGCGGCGGCTCCGGCGGGGTGAGGGCGGCGCGCATTGCGGCGGCACTCGGCAAGCGCGTCGGCATTGCCGAGGAATACCGCTATGGCGGCACCTGCGTCATTCGCGGCTGCGTGCCGAAGAAGCTCTATGTCTATGCCTCCCAGTTTCCCGAACACTTTGCCGACGCCGCCGGTTATGGCTGGACCGTGCCGCAGGCGAGCTTCGACTGGCAAACACTGGTTGCCAACAAGGATCGCGAGATCAGCCGGCTGGAGGCTATCTACAGGAAGAATGTGCAAGGCGCCGGCGGCGAGACGTTTCAGTCGCGCGCCATGCTGGTCGATCCCCATGTGGTGCATCTTCTCGGCGAGGACCGCACCGTCACCGCCGACCAGATTCTTATCGCCACCGGCGGCCGCCCGGCACCGCACCCCGCTCTGCCCGGCCATGAGCACTGCATCTTTTCCAACGAGGCCTTCGACCTGAAGGAATTGCCGAAGGCAATCATGATCGAAGGCGGCGGCTATATTGCCGTCGAATTCGCCAACATCTTTCACGGCCTCGGCGTCGACACCACGCTTGTCTATCGCGGCAAGGAGATCCTCTCCCGCTTCGACATGGATCTGCGGCGCATGCTGCACGAGACGATGGAAAAGAAGGGGATAAGGATCCTTTGCCATGCTGTATCCGAATGGGTGAGGAAGCGCCCGGACGGACGGCTAGACGCCGTCGTCACTGGGGGCGAGGTGCTGACGATCGATCAGGTCATGCTCGCCATCGGGCGTCTGCCCAACACCGAGAACATGGGTCTGGAAGGTGTCGGCATTGAATTGTCGAAGACCGGCGCGATCCATGTCGACAAATACTCCCGCACTAATATCGACAACATCTGGGCGATCGGCGACGTCACCAACCGCGTGCAGTTGACGCCAGTGGCGATCCACGAGGCGATGTGTTTCGTCGAGACCGTCTTCAAGGGCAACCCGACCGCGCCCGACCACGATACGATCGCCACCGCTGTCTTTTCGCAGCCCGAGATCGGTACGGTCGGCCTGTCGGAAGACGAGGCCATAAAGCGTTTTTCCGACATCGAGGTCTACCGCGCCACCTTCCGGCCGATGCGGCATACACTGTCCGGCCGCGACGAAAAGATGCTGATGAAGCTGGTAGTCGACGGCGCCTCGAAAAAGGTGCTCGGCGCCCATATCCTCGGACCGGATGCCGGCGAAATGGCGCAGCTTCTCGGCATTCCGCTGAAGGCGGGGCTGACCAAGGATGACTTCGATCGCACAATGGCCGTGCATCCGACCGCGGCGGAAGAACTCGTCACCATGTACAAGCCGACCTACCGGGTGAAGGACGGCGAGCGCGTCTGACGCGCCAAGAACCCATCGCGGCAGCGAGATTGCCGCGACGGAAGCGCGAGAGTTGTTACAGCAGCGTGCCGCGCAGGATCACCAGCGCCACCGAAAAATAGATCACCAATCCGGTGACATCGACAAGCGTGGCGACGAACGGGGCCGACGCGCTGGCCGGATCGAAGCCGATCCGCTTCAGGGCGAACGGCAGCATCGATCCCGACAGCGAGCCGAAGGTGACGATCCCGATCAGTGCAGCACCGACGGTTGCGGCGATCAGTTGCCAGTGCGGGCCGTAATCATAGAGGCCTAGATACTGCCACAACGTGATGCGGCAGACGCCGACGACGCCGAGGATCGATCCAAGCACCAGTCCGGCCGGTAGTTCGCGCAGGGCCACCCGCCACCAGTCGCCAAGACCGATCTCGCGCAGTGCCAGCGCTCGGATGACCAGCGAGGTCGCCTGCGAGCCGGAATTGCCGCCGGAACTCATGATCAGCGGAATGAACAGGGTCAGCACAACAGCCTTCTCCAACTCGCCTTCATAGCTCTGCATCGCATTGGCCGTCAGCATCTCGCTGATGAACAGCGCGCACAACCAGCCGGCGCGTTTCTGGATCATGGCGAGAAAACTCATCTTCATGTAGGGCTCTTCCAGAGCCTCCATGCCGCCGAAACGATGGACGTCCTGCGTCGTCTCTTCGATCATCGTGTCGATGATGTCGTCGACGGTGACGATGCCGAGTATCTTCCCGTTCTCGACGACCGGGACAGCGAGCAGGTCATACTTGGAAATGAGGTGCGCAACCTTTTCGCGGTCGGTCAGCGGCGAAACGGTCACCGGCAAGCGATCTGGAGCGATCGCCATGATCGGATCGTCCGGCTCGCCGGTGATCAGCCGGCGCAGGCCGGTCGAGCGCACGAGGACGTGCGTCCGCGGGTCGACGACATAGATCGCGTAGACGGTCTCGCGGGTCCGCTCCACTTTGCGGATATGGTCCAGCGTACGGCCCACGGTCCAGTCCGAGGGCACGCTGACATATTCCGTCGTCATGATGGAGGCGGCGCTGCCTTCGGGATAGCCAAGAATCGTTAGCAGCGTCGCGCGCAACGGCGGCGCGAGGCCGTCGAGCAGCTCGCTACGTGCCGGCTCCGCCAGATCGCGCGATATGTCGGCGGCGCGGTCGACCGACATGGCGGCGAGGAGTCTACCCGCCTTGACACGAGGCAGCGCCTCGACGAGCTCGGACGCGCCATCAAGCTCGGGCTGGTCGAATATCTCGACCAGCCGCTCGAAAGGCACTTCACAGAGCAGTTCCGTCGCTGTTTCGCGAGGCTCCCGGTTCAGTGCCTCGACAATGTCGGCGACATGATCGTTTGCGAGGATACGGGCGATCGCGGTGGCATCGCCGCGCGCAACGAGGGAAGATTCGTTCATGGCTCACTCCTTGCCGCCCGGCAGGACGTGAACCGGTCAGGTCACGTTCAGGCGGACGGCGGTTGCGTTCGACTGTGACTGTCGCCAGGCATGGCGCGGTGACCTTTCTGCTCGCGGGTCAAGGCATGACCCCGAAAATCGAATTCGGCTTTCGGAAGAGGATCATGCCCAAAATCAAAAGTGCTACAGCGTCATTTGCGCGTCCAAAAGGATGAGCCGCGCTGTAGGTTGAAATTCTGCAAGCCGGCGGAACATAGGAGGGCGCCCGGCCGAGTCAATCGCAATGGCGGCTGAAAACGGCTGCGGATGGGTCAGATCGCAAGACTGTGATCGCTGTCGGATGCGCTGCGGCGATGCAGGACCGACAATGGGCAGCAATCGTCATGTCGCTGCTATTTCTGCCTGATGCGGCGAGGGAAGCGCAGCCATTTTTCCTCGACCGGCCTTGGGTGCGCGAGGATGGTGGTGAGCTCGAGCGGCAGGCTCGGCGCCAACGGCTTCTTGGTCGCGACACCGTCCGCGATGGTAACGATGCTGTGGTAGAATTCGGCGCCCGAAAGCGACCTTGGCGGCACGGCCTCGTGCATGATTGAGATCACCGTGACGTCTGGACAATTGTCCTTGATCGCCTGATGGAAAGCGATCTTCCCTTCGGGATCGAGCGCGCCGGTCGCTTCGTCGAGGAACAGCAGGCCCGGCTGCTGCAGGACGATACGAGCGACAACCAGCTTCTGTTTCTGGCCACCCGAAAGCACCTGGTCCCAGTTCATTCCCTCACGGGTTTCATCAGCCATGTGTTCGATGAAATCGCCAAGGCCCGCTCTGTGCAGAGCCGACGCAACCTGCGCGTCGGTGTGATCGTGCTCTGAGCCGGGCAGGCAGACCAGTTGCTTCAGCGAGACCTGCTGCAGCTTGACTTCCTGGGCGGCATAGAAACTTTCGACCCCTTCCGGGAATACGATGGTACCGCGGCCATAGGGCCACAAGCCGTTGATCGCCTTGATCAGCGATGTCTTGCCGCAGCCTGATTCACCCTTCAGGAACGTCCACTCGCCGCGTCGGAAGCGCAAATTCGCGGCGCTCAGGAAGGGCGAGGCGTCCTCGCCCTGATGGGTCAGCTCCAGCTTCTGGATGGTCAAGCCGAAAACCGGATTTTGGCGGTCGTAGCGGAAATCGGAGCAGCCGGTGAGACTGTAGAATTCCTGCGGATGCTGGACATTTTCGATCGCGTTGGCGAGTTCAGTCACGCGTTGGCTGTTAGCCCGCAGCGCCGCGATGGAAGGCATGACATGGATGAACCACGAGCATTGACTGATCAGCGAGTTGACCATCTCTGAGCCGGTTATGTAGCCCTTGAGGTCGAAACGGTTGTGGATGTAAGGCACGAGGCCCGGCCCATAGGCGACAATGCGGGCGCCGATGAAATTGTAGATCAGCTCGAACGAACGGTAGCCGGTGTTGACGATGTTCAGCCGCGCCCAGGTGCGGTCGATGTCGACATAAAGCCGGTCGTGCATCGTCTTTTGCACATTTTCGCCCTGTGACGCGGCGACGTGGAAACTACGGCGCAGGAACGTGGTCAGCTCGCCGCGATAACTGCCTTCGGACTGCTGCATCCTGATATTGAGCCGTTCCAGCAGTCTGCCGACCTTCACCGCGATCCAGGTGTTCAGTGGCACGTATATGGCGACCGCCAGGAAAGCCAGGACCGCGCTGCCATAGCTGCCGAGGAACTCAAGCCCTTTCACCTCTACCGAGGTTTCAAGCAGTTTCTGGCCGACGAAATAAAGCGATGTGGCGACAGCCATGACCCCAATGGCGAGGCCGATGGCTCCGCCGGTCATGTCCTTGATCGATTCCTGGACGCGCTGGTCGATGTTGTCGGGAGCGGCGGCGCCGGAGGACCCATGCTGGGCGTGGAAATGCGTATGGTTGGTGTCGAGAAGCGCTTCGTTGAAACGGCTGTCCAGCCAGCCGCGCCATTTGCGATGCAGCGTCGCCGAGACAAAGGTGCGGATGCCGGTAAAGCCCGCGTCCTTGAGCACGACCAGAAGGATGAGCATGCCGGCGTTGGTAAGCAGCGATGCGAGCGGCGTGGTGTTCGCGGCATCGTGATAAAAGGCGATCGAGTTGACCAGTTCCCCGGATGCTTCGGCGAACCAGACGCCGGCTTTGCTGGAGAGCGCGGTGAACAGCGCGATGACCAGCGTCAGCGTCCAGGCCTCCACCCAGCGGTCCGAGAACCAGTAGGCCCGCATCAGTCCCCAGAAGCTGCGCATCGAGGAAACCGGTGTCAGGAGCGGCGGCCTTGCGGCACCGCGGAGCCATTTTTCCGATATTGAATGTCGCTCTGGTCTACCGACCCGAATCACTATCCGCCCAAACCTCTTTTAGTTTTGTTACAGACAGTAACACCAATTGATCATTTTCCATTATCTTTTCTCGGCCTACCGGTGGATTGACCCACTCGGCGTTGCCATCAAGCAACAGAATTCAGGACCGCCATGTCATGCGGTCTCGTTCCCGAAGGCATATTGTCCCTATAATTTCAATGGCTTGTCGGCCCACATATGCGAACGCGAGCACTTTCCCTTAGGGAAGCCCTTCACACAGCTTTGTGAAAAGTCGATCAGCCGATTTTATGCTGCGGAAGACAGAGGCGCGCAAAAACGTGTCGTCTTCGACACGTCTTTGTTGGCATGTCGACCTGGCGGCGGCCGAAAAAGTGACCGGAAATGGCGCTGGCTGAAGCGCTGCTGCAGCGATGTCGCCAAGCTCGCCCACGGAAACAGCCGGAGCTAGGGGCCGTTTCCTGCAAGTCAGCCAGCCAAGGGATTGACCCGCACCAGCAGCAACGGCCACCGATTTTTAAGGTGACGGTGTATTCAGTTCGCCTTCTCCATCTCACCCCGCGCCTTGGCCGCCGCAACCTGGCGAATGGCGTCGGTGAGCGTATCGATGTCTTGCGCGCCCATCACCGCATACTTGCCTTCAAGCAGGAAGCACGGCACGCCCGTAATGCCCATGTGCGAAGCGGTGGCGATTTCGGTGCGCACCGCCTCGACATCGGCGTCCGTCGGCAAAAGCGTCTCGACCACGGATGCATCCATGCCGGCCTCGCGGGCGGCGTTGATCAGCACGAGATGGTCGCCGAGATTGGCGCCTTCCTCGAAATTCAACTGGAACAGACGTCGCACCAGCCGGTTCTGCACGACCTCGCCGACGGCACCAGCCCAGCGGATGACACGGTGCGCGTCCAGCGTGTTGGGCGCGACCTTGATGGCGGCGAAGGCGAAGTTGATCCCCTCGGCTTCGCCCAGTGGCTCGATGCGGGCGTGGATCTCGCGGATGCGTTCGTCGCTGCCGAACTTGGCCACCATGTATTCGCGGCGATCCTTGCCTTCGGGGGGGATGGTCGGGTCGAGCTGGAACGGCCGCCAGCGTATATGCACGTCGATATCGCTTGCCGCGGCAATCGCCTTGTCGAGCCGCTTCTGGCCGATGAAGCACCACGGGCAGACGACGTCGGACACGACGTCGACGGTGATGGAGTTCAGTTCGCTCATCATGATCTCCTGTCAGGAGGGGAAGCTTTTCTTTTGGGCATGACCTCATCCGGAGGTCGGCAAGCAGAACCGGGGGTCTAGTTTTCGCTGACGCGGACCTTCGGTTCGGATTGTATTCAGTTCGCCTTGCGCCACCACGTCGGCAGTCGATAGCCTGATATGGGCGTCTTTTCAGGATGTTCCAGGTAGCTCCAGTAGGCAAGCCATTGCTGCGTGTTGTGCTGCATCGGAACCATGTAGTTGCCGGAGATCAGCAACCTGTCGAGAACCCGGACGGCGGCAACATAATCTTCGCGGCTGCGGGCGTCGAGCATCGCCGTAAGTGCGGCATCTATTGCCGGATCGGCGACGCCGGCGAGGTTGAATGACCCTTCGGCATTGGCGGCAGCGGATCCCCAGCGCCCGACCTGCTCGATGCCGGGCGACAGCGAGTTCTCGAAGCCGCTGGTGCCGATCAGCACCTCGAAATCGAAACGTTGCTTGCGCGACTGGATCTGGTCGCCGTCAAGGCTGCGGATGGTGACATCGATGCCGATCTTCGCCAGCGTGCGCTGGTAGATGGCGGCAAGACGCTCCTCGTTCTGCGAGGCGGTCAGGATCTCGAAGCCGAAGGGTTTCCCCTCTGGATCGTGCATCGCTCCATCCTGCAAGGTAAAACCCGCGCCTTTCAATATATCGAACGCGGCCTTCAGCACCTTGCGGTCCTGACCCGAGCCGTCGGCGACGGGTGGCCGCCAGGTACCGTCCATGACATCGGCCGGCACACGGCCCGGGTAGGGTGCCAGAAGCGCCTTTTCTCTATCGTCGGCCGGATGGCCGAGCGCGGAAAGCTCGGAATTCTGCCAATAGCTCATGGTGCGCATGTACTTGCCGCCGAACAAGTTCTTGTTGGCCCATTCGAAGTCGTAGAGCATGCCGAGCGCGCGTCGAACGACCGGACTGGAAAACTTCGGCAGCCGTGTATTGAACAGGAACCCCGTCACCACTGGCGGGATGCCGGTGTCGAACGTTTCGGCGATCACGTCGCCCTTGTGGAAGGCCGGGAAGTTGAGATCGCGCTCGCGCTTGACCGGATCGCTGTCGTCATCGATGGCGCAAATGCCTTTCTTGAAAGCTTCCAGCTTGGCGTTGGCGTTGAGGAAATATTCGATGGTGATCTGGTCGTAATTATCGAAACCGCGCTTGGTGGGGATGTCCTTGCCCCAATAATCTGGGTTGCGCTTGAACACGATACGCTGGCCGGGCGCCACCTGCGCCACGGTGTACGGGCCACTGCCGATCACAGGTTTCAGCGTGGTCCTGTCGAAAGTCTCCTTGTTGAAAGCGTGCTTCGGCAGAATTGGCGTCAGCGCGATAATCAACGGAGTCTCGCGGTTGGCCTTGTCGTTGAATGTAAAGCGCACGCTGCGGTCGCCGGTTTTTTCGAGTTTGGCAACCATGCTCATACGGGCGCTGTAGGGTGGCCGGCCTTTTTCGGTAAAGACGTCGTAAGTGAATAGCACGTCGTCCGCAGTCACCGGTCGGCCATCCGACCACTTGGCCTTCGGATCAAGATGGAATTCGATGCTCTTGCGCTCTGGATCCATGTCGGCAGTGTCGGCAAGCAGGCCGTAAAGACTGAAGGCTTCATCGTCATTGCGCTGCATCAGCGGCTCGAAGACGAGATTACCGAAGATCTTATCCATCATTCCGCGCGCCGTCGTGCGCAGGCTCTTCAAGATGAACGGGTTGAGATTGTCGAAGCTGCCGACGACGCAATAGGTGATGCTGCCGCCTTTGGGCGCATCGGGATTGACGTAGTTGAAATGCGTATAGTCGGCCGGCAGCGCCGGCTCGCCTTGCATGGCGATCGCGTGTTTCGGCTCCGACAGAGCTGGCTGAAGCGAAAGGGTGATAGACGAGATCGCGGCGATCAGCCAAACAAGAACGCGGCCCATGACCGTCTCCTTACTGGGTCGGCTTGATGATTCGGAGCGCACCCTAACATGAGCCGGCCACCTGGCGGCCAATCGCGAGTTCAAGAATTGCGAGTATCGGGCTGGATTCGGCACCACTTGCGGTGTAACACGCCGTCCGAGTCATTCTGTTGCCTCATTTTGGCAACAGGTAGCTGGACCACACGGCGCGAAAAAGCCGGCCCTGGGATTATTTGAGAGGAAGTTCACGATATGACGAGCCTGAACAGCAACGCGTACCGCCTGTCGGTCCTGGCCGCTGGCGTGGTCGGCTTTTTGGGCGCACAACTTCCTGCTGCTTTTGCGCAGCAGCAACAGCAGATTCCGCAGGGCTGGTTCAAAGCCTGCACCAAGCAGGAAGACGTCGACATCTGCAATGTCCAAAACATCACCACTGCCGGCAACGGCCAACTCGTCACCGGCGTCAGCCTGATCGAGTTGAAGGGCAAGGTAAACCGCAAGGTGTTTCAGGTGACGGTTCCGACCGGTCGCCTGGTTCCTCCCGGCATTGGCCTTCAGATCGATACCGGAAAGGCGCAGAAGCTCGATTATGTGATCTGCTTCCCCGACCGCTGCGTGGCGGAAGTGCCGCTGACCGACCAGCTCGTCGCCTCCTTCAAGAAGGGTTCGAACCTGACGCTGACCTCGGTCAATTTCCAGAACCAGCCGAACCCTATTAAGATCGCGCTGACCGGCTTCAGCGGCGCCTTCGACGGGCCGCCGCTGCAGCAGTCGGATATCGAGGATCGGCAGAAGAAGCTTCAGGATTTTGTTGCCAAGAACAACCAGGACTTCGCCAAGAAGCTCAAGGAAGAGCAGGACAAGGCGAAGACCGCCAACTGATCGCGCCCAAGCGAACAAGAAAAAGCGGGGTCATGCCCCGCTTTTTTTCGTTCCGGCCGGCCATTTCCTGATCCCAGTCAGGCCCGCAATCTCGCCATGTCAATGTCTTGACTGGCGTCTCGGCGCGTAGCGCCCGTCCGGCCTCTTGTCGAACATCTCGCCGATCTGCGGATGCCGCACCGGTTCGCCAGACTGATCCTCGAGCAGGTTCTGCTCAGACACATAGGCGATGTATTCCGTTTCCGAATTCTCGGCGAGCAAATGGTAGAAGGGCTGGTCCTTGCGCGGCCGCACATCCGCGGGGATCGCCTCGTACCATTCGTCGGTGTTGGCGAACTGCGGATCGACATCGAAAATGATGCCGCGGAACGGAAACAGCCGGTGGCGAACCACCTGTCCGATCGAGAATTTGGCTGTCTTCATCGTACTCACCACTAAGTCCCGGGAATGCCGTGCGGCCTTGGAATGCGCAGACTCCCTAAGACCTTGAATTTACGCATTACGCTACAAAAATCGAGCCCGACTTTAGGGCTGATGCCTGGCTCTATTTGGCGCAGACGCCGCGTCAATTCAATGCCGAAGCGCTTGACGCCCCGTCAATCTACGGGCTAGCCCCGCCCGAGGGCGTGCTACCGCCGGATTTGTTTCCTTAATCCGCCGGCGAGCGCCGCAAAACCACTGCCGGGCAGCAAGCCCTCGCGCATGAAAAAGGCGCGCAGCGGCGCGAAGCCGCCGAGCACGCCGAGGCCGGCACTTCGGGCCATCTGTGCCGGCAGCATGTCCGAGAGCAGCGACTTGTTGAGCAGGTTGACCGCGCTGCTGCGTGCCACAATGTCGGGCCGACGCCTGAAATCATAAGCTGCAAGTGCCTTGACGGCGCCTGGATCGGGCCTGTTTTCGCAAGCAATTCCAATCAGATCGTCGATGTCCCTGATACCAAGGTTGAGACCTTGCGCGCCAATCGGCGGGAACACATGGGCGGCTTCGCCGACAAGCGCCACCCGGTTACGCGCGAAGCACCGCGGCGTCACGCCCGAAAGCGGGTAGATCTGCCGGCCGGGCTCGACAGACACCCGGCCCAGCATCGATTGCATCCGCAGTTCGACCCGCGTCGAAAGCGTCGCGTCGTCCAATGCGGCGAGTTCCTTCGCTGTTTCCGGTTCTACCACCCAGACAAGGCTGGACCGGTTGCCGGGCAGGGGAACCTGGGTGAACGGACCGGTCTCGGTGTGGAATTCGGTCGAGGTGAAAGCGTGATCGCTGCGGTGGCCGAAATTGAGAACCAATGCCGCCTGCGGGTAGGAACGGGCGGATGTCGAGATGCCGGCAGCCTCGCGGGCCGGCGACAGACGCCCGTCGGCAGCGACCGCCAGCGATGCCGCGATCTCACTGCCGTCAGACAGGACCGCATGGGCATGATCGGCGTCGAGGCGCCAGCTCTCCACCATCAATTTTCGCCATACGATGCCGGAATGCGCGGCAACAGCCCCGGCAAGCGCGGGGTTGAGCGCGCTGTTGGGTAAATTCAGCCCGAACTGCTCCTCGCCGATTTCGCTGGCGCGAAAAATGACCACCGGGCTGCGGATCAGCCGGCTGGTTGCATCGACGATGCGCATCACCTTCAGCGCTGCGGCCTGGGATCTCACCTCGTCGAGGACGCCCAACCGCTCAAGCATCTTCAGGGCCGGGTTCATCAAGGCCGTCGTTCTGCCGTCTTGGCCATTTGCCTCAGGTCCGACGAGCGTCACCGGAAAGCCGGCATCTGCGAAGCCAAGCGCCGCAATCAGCCCTGCCGGGCCGCTGCCGGCAACCAGTATCCGTGCTGTCTCCCGATGGTCCAAATTCGGCTTCCCGGTTGCGAGGCGAGGCGGTCGGTCCGACCTGATAGGCATATAGGTCAGATCATGCGGCTTGATCAACGCGGCGATTCGGCCCATTCGATTGCCATGACCGGCCAAGACCATGATTTCAGCCATCTCGACCGTGTCGGCCGTGCCACGGCAAGCGTCTCGCGCAATCCTCGACTGACGGTGAACATCGTCTTGGGGGCAGGCGTCCTCCTGGCATGGCTGCTTCTTGGCGCCATGGCGATACGTGGCGCCGAAAGCCGGGTTCCCGGCATCGATGCACCCGGCGACACGATGCTCAGATATCTGCCGGAGCTGCCGCTGCCGGATTTTCTCGAGCGCTTCTTCACCCTTTGTCTCGCACCCGCGCCGCTCGACGGAGGCGTCGGCGCGCAGGCCGGAGCGTTCATCGTCATGTGGTTCCTGATGGCGATCGCCACCATGCTGCCCTCGGCGGCGCCGATGATCCGTACCTATTGCGAGATCGCCGATACTGCGCGGATCAAGGGCGAACCGGTCGTCCATCCGCTGGTCCTGGTCGCCGGTTACCTCAGCGTGTGGTTGGCTGCGTCGGTAGTGTTTGCGGCGCTGACGCTCGCCGTCCACACCTTCGCCTCATCTGTGCAGATGCTCGATCCAGTGGTCGGAGCGACCGGAGCAGCCGCGCTTTTGGTTGCCGGCCTCTACCAGTTCAGCGGCCTGAAGGAAGCCTGCCTGACAAAATGCAAAAACCCGTTCTCGATCCTGTTTTCGAACTGGAGCGCGAGGCCCGGCCGCATTTTCCGGCTCGGCATGGAGCAGGGCGTCTGGTGCCTCGGCTGCTGCTGGGCGCTGATGCTGGTGATGTTCGCTGTCGGTGTGATGAACGTGTTCTGGATGGCGCTGATCGGCCTGTTCACCTTGATCGAAAAACAGACGGCGGGCAGGCTGCCAACCCGGGTCGCCGGTGCGATACTGCTTGTCTGGGCAACCGCCCTGCTAGTAGTCTCGGCATAAGGGGAGAGAATTCGATGGCAGATCAAAGCTGGGCAATGAAAGGAGAGCTGGTGCTCTCCTGCAATTGCACGGTTTTTTGCCCTTGCGTGCTGTCTCTCGGCAATCATCCGCCGACCGAGGGCTATTGTCAGACCTGGGCAGGGTTCCGCATCGATGCCGGCCATTTCGGCGAGGTCGACCTGTCCGGTCTCAACCTTGGGCTGGTCATGGAAATCCCCGGCTATATGAGCCGCGGCAACTGGACGGCCGGACTGTTCATCGACAAGCGCGCCTCGGTCTATGCGGTCAAGGCATTGACGAAAATTTTCACCGGCAAGGCCGGCGGAACCACCTCACTGCTCTCCATCTTGGTCGGAAAGTTCCTCGGCGTCGAGCAAGCGCCGATCACTTATGAGACGCGCGACAGGACGCGGGTCTTCCAGATACCGAAAATCATCGATGGGGCGGTGACGCCGATTGCCGGCAAGGACCGCGACAAGGATACGGTGATCAGCAATTCGGAGTACTGGATCGCACCGGAAATCATCGTGGCCAGGTCCGACAAGAGCAAGATGCGGGCCTTCGGCCGCAACTGGAATTTTGCCGGCCGCTCGGCCGAAATCTGCAAGCTGGACTGGCGGGGCCCGTGAGTAAAAAAATAACGGCCAGGAAAATCACGGACAGGATTCCAAGGCCGAAAAAGAAAGTCACGTGGCCGCAGGCACGCGCGTTTTCGGTCCACCTGCTGACCGCGTCGGGGTCGTTCCTGGCATTCCTGTCGCTGGTGGCTGCGAGCGAGCAGCGCTGGACAGCGATGTTCTGGTGGCTGGGACTGGCGCTATTCGTCGACGGTATCGACGGGCCGATCGCCAGGAAACTCGAGGTCAAGGAAATCCTGCCGACGTGGTCGGGCGAACTCCTCGACAACATCATCGACTACGTGACCTACGTGCTGATACCGGCCTTCGCGCTTTATCAGCGTGGCTTCATGGGCGAGGGCCTGTCGTTCCTGTCGGCGGCGATCATCGTGGTATCGAGCGCGATCTACTATGCCGACACCGGCATGAAGACGAAGGAAAATTTTTTCAAGGGGTTTCCGGTGGTCTGGAACATGGTGGTGTTCACGCTGTTCGTCATCGATCCGGGACAATGGGTTTCCTTCGCCGTGGTCGTGGTGGCCGGCATCCTGACCTTCATGCCGATCTATTTCATCCACCCGGTGCGGGTGGTGCGGCTGCGCCCGATCAACCTTGGCATGACGCTGCTATGGTGCGCTTTCGGAGCGCTGGCCCTGGCGCAGGCAGCTCTTGCCGCTTTCTACGACCAGATCGGCGTTTTGGGCGAGCAGGTGAGTGTCTTCACCAAGATCGGGATCACGGTCACCGGGCTTTACCTCGCTTGCATCGGCGGTATCATGCAGCTCTTTCCAAATCTCGGCGCAAAGCCGGATGACAAGAAAGCCTGATCCCCAAGAGCGCCTGATCCCGAGAGAGCCAGAAAATGTCCAAAGCGATCCGTATCCACGTCAATGGCGGTCCGGAGGTTCTGACCTATGAGGACGCCGAACCGGGCCAACCCGGCTCGGGGCAAATCCTGGTCAGACACACGGCGATCGGCCTCAATTTCATCGACGTCTATCATCGCTCCGGCCTTTATCCTCCGCCAGGCGGTTTCCCGCTTATACCCGGCAGCGAGGCGGCCGGATTGGTATTGGAAGTGGGCGCGGATATCGACTGGCTGAAGCCGGGCGATCGCATCGCCTACGCCGTGACGACTGGCGCCTATGCCGAGCAGCGCGTGATCGCCGCCGACCGCGTCGTGAAGGTGCCGGACGGCATCAGCGACGAACAGGCGGCCGCCATGATGCTGAAAGGGATGACGGCGGAGTATCTGCTGCGCCGTACCTTCAAGGTGAAAGCGGGCGACACGATCCTGTTTCACGCGGCGGCCGGCGGTGTCGGGCTGATCCTCGGCCAATGGGCAAAGCATCTTGGCGCAACCGTGATCGGCACCGCCAGCTCTGCCGAAAAGATCGAGCTCGCCAAGGCGCATGGCTTCGACCATGTCATCAACTACCGCGAGCAGGATTTCGTCGCCGGCGTCCTCGCCATCACCGGCGGCAAGAAGTGCGACGTCGTCTATGATTCGGTCGGCAACGACACCTTTCCTGCCTCGCTCGATTGCCTAAAGCCGCTCGGCATGTTCGCCAGCTTCGGTCAATCGTCAGGCCCGGTCCCGCCGTTCAGCATGTCGTTGCTGGCGCAGAAAGGTTCGCTGTTCGCAACCCGTCCAACGCTGTTCGTCTACAACGCCAAGCGCGAAGACCTGGAGGCGTCCGCCGCCGCGTTGTTCGAAATCGTGCTCAGCGGCGCGGTCAAGATCAAGATCAACCAGCGCTACGCGCTTAGGGATGCCGGCAGGGCGCATTCCGACCTTGAAGGTCGCAGGACGACCGGAACAACCATTCTTATCCCATGAGCCTACGCATGGTGCTTTTCCGAAAATCGATTTCGATTTTCGGGCCGATGCGCTAGGTTTCCGCTGAAATTCTTGAAGCTCTTTCAAGACGGGTGCCGCTTTGCGACGACAGCAGGCCGCGCATACCATGCCTGCGGGAACACAGAACATATCTGGCAAACCAGATGGGAGGCACTGTGAGTGCAAATCAGGACGGCGCAACCCTGCTTGAGGTTCGTGGCCTCACCAAGACGTTCGGCACGCTGACAGCGTGCGACCATGTCGATCTCAACGTCGCGAAAGGCGAAATCCACGCGCTGCTCGGCGAGAACGGCGCCGGCAAGTCGACGCTCGTAAAAATGCTGTTCGGAACACTGGAGCCCAATTCGGGCGAGATTTTCTGGAACGGTCAGGCGGTCACGATCACTAATCCCGGCTTTGCGAAGAAGCTTGGCATCGGCATGGTGTTCCAGCATTTTTCGCTGTTCGAGGCACTGACGGCGGCCGAGAACATCGCCCTGTCATTGGACGACGGTTCGCCGATCAGCACGATTGCCGCGAAGGCGAGGGCGCTTTCCTACAGCTATGGCCTGCCGCTCGACCCGCAATCGCTGGTCGGCGACCTGTCTGTCGGTGAGCGCCAGCGTATCGAGATCATCCGCTGCCTTCTGCAGACGCCGCAGCTCATCATCCTCGACGAGCCGACTTCGGTGCTGACGCCGCAGGAAGCCGACAAACTGTTCGAGACGCTCGAACGGCTGCGCTCGGAAGGAAAGTCCATCCTCTACATTTCGCACCGCCTTGAAGAGGTCAAGCGCATCTGCGACCGCGCCACCGTGCTGCGCCACGGCAAGGTGGTTGGCCATTGCAACCCGCGCAAGGAAACCGCAGCATCACTGGCGCGCATGATGGTCGGCAACGACGTGCAGGCCGTGGTGCGCGCGCCGGCCCAGGGTATCGAGACCGCGCAGCCGCTGCTTGAAATCCGCGCGCTCAGCCGCAAGCCGGCAACGCCGTTCTCGATCCCGCTCAGGAACATCAACTTGACGGTGCGCGCCGGCGAAGTGATCGGCATTGCAGGCGTCGCCGGCAACGGCCAGGGCGAGTTCTTCGAATCCGTTTCCGGCGAGGCGCCGCAGCAGGATGCCGCTTCGGTGCGCATCCGCGGCAAGGATGCCGGCGGCCTCAGCATCACCGGCAGGCGGTTGATGGGCGCTGCCTTCGTGCCGGAAGAGCGGCTCGGCCACGGTGCGGCGCCGCGAATGAAGCTCTCGGAAAACCTGCTTCTGTCGCGCCATGCCACCGATGGAAAGGTGTTTGTCGGCGCCGGTGGAATGGTCAAAAGCGACGCGATCTATGCCGCTGCCCAGCGCATCATCAAAGCGATGGATGTGCGCAAGAGCGCTCCGGATCCAGAGGCGGCAGCGCTTTCAGGCGGCAATCTGCAGAAATTCATCGTCGGCCGTGAACTCGACCGCAGGCCAAGCGTGATGGTCGTCAATCAGCCGACATGGGGCGTCGACGCCGGTGCTGCCGCCCACATTCGCCAGACGCTGATCGAACTGGCGCGCAGCGGCTCGGCAGTGCTGGTCATCAGCCAGGATCTCGACGAATTGTTCGAAATATCCGACGCGATCGCGGTGATGCACAATGGCGAATTGTCGAAGCCTTTGCTGATCGCTGAGGCCACGTTCGAAAAGATAGGACTGCTGATGGGCGGGGCCGAGCCCGGCCACGCCGAACACGCTCTGGAGACGTCATGATGCGCCTCGAACTCGTCAAACGGCCACAGCGCTCGATGCTGTTCTCGGCGCTGTCGCCCTTCATTGCATTCGTGTTGACGATCATTGCCGGCGCCATCTTGTTCGCGCTGCTTGGCGTCAATCCTTTGAAGGCGTTCCAAATTTACTTCATCGAGCCGATCAGTCAGGTCTGGCAGCTGCATGAGCTGGCGATCAAGGCGGCACCGCTCATTCTGATCGGGGTCGGCCTGTCGGTCTGCTACAGGGCCAATATCTGGAACATCGGCGCGGAAGGCCAATTCATCCTGGGCGGCATCGTCGGCTCGAGCATTCCGGTGCTGTTTCCGCAGTTTGAAGGCCCGCTGGTGCTGCCGCTGATCCTGCTGTTCGGCATGATCGGCGGCGCCGCCTACGCCGCCATTCCGGCTCTGCTCAAAGCGCGCTTCAACACCAACGAGATCCTGACCAGCCTGATGCTGGTCTATGTCGCGCAGCTGTTTCTCGACTGGCTGGTGCGTGGTCCCTGGCGCGATCCTAAGGGTTTCAACTTCCCGCAGACGATACAGTTCAACGACTCGGCCATCTTGCCGGAATTGATGCCGGCCTCCGGCCGCGCCAATTGGGGTTTTGTCTTTGCGCTGGTCGCGGCGGTGCTGGTCTGGATCCTGATGAGCCGCATGCTGAAAGGCTTCGAGGTCCGCGTGCTCGGCTCAAGTCCCAGGGCAGGGCGCTTCGCTGGCTTCGGCATCAACCGGATGGTGTTCTTCGCCTTCATGCTGTCGGGTGCGCTGGCCGGACTTGCCGGCATCTCGGAAGTCTCCGGCGCCATCGGCCAGTTGCAGCCGGTCATTTCGCCCGGCTACGGCTTCACCGCCATCATCGTGGCGTTCCTCGGCCGGCTCAATCCACTAGGCATCGTCGCGGCGGGCCTGGTGCTGGCGCTGACCTATCTCGGCGGCGAGGCGGTGCAAAGCGCGCTCGGCATCTCCGACAAGGTGGCGCGCGTGTTCCAGGGCATGCTCCTGTTCTTCGTGCTCGGCTGCGACACGCTCATTCACTACCGCATTCGTCTGATTGGCTTTGCCGCGCCGAAGCTTGAATCCGCACCGAAGCTGGAGGAGGCCCGCTGATGGACATCACCGTCAACATTCTTTTGACCATCGCAACCGCGGCGACGCCTTTGCTGATCGCGGCGATCGGCGAGCTGGTGGTCGAACGTTCCGGCGTGCTCAATCTCGGTGTCGAAGGCATGATGATCATGGGGGCGGTCGGCGGTTTCGGCGCCGGCTATCTCACCGGATCGCCGTGGATCGGGTTGTTGGCGGCGATCGCCTTGGGTGCGGTGTTTTCGCTGCTGTTCGCCGTCATGACGCTGTCGCTGGCCACCAACCAGGTGGCGACCGGTCTGTCGCTGACATTGCTCGGCCTCGGCCTTTCCGGCATGATGGGCACCAGCTTTGTCGGCCAGCCCGGCGCGAGGCTGCCAAACCTCGACATTCCCGGCCTGACAGCGATCCCGGTCATCGGCAGGTTGTTGTTCGGCCAGGACCCGATCTTCTACATCTCGATCGCATTGACCGCCGCCGTCATGTGGTTCCTGTTCAAGACCCGCACCGGACTCACGCTGCGCTCGATCGGCGACAGCCACACATCGGCCCATGCACTTGGCATCCAAGTCATCCGCTACCGCTATCTCTCAGTGATCTTCGGCGGCGCCTGTGCAGGCCTTGCCGGGGGCCACCTGTCGTTGGTCTATACGCCGCAATGGGTAGAGAACATGACCGCCGGGCGCGGCTGGATCGCGCTGGCGCTGGTCGTGTTCGCATCATGGCGGCCATGGCGGGTGCTGGCCGGCGCCTATATCTTCGGCGCGGTATGGATCGGCCAGCTTCATGCACAGGCTTTTGGCATTCCGGTTCCCTCACAACTGCTTTCTTCGTTGCCCTATCTGGCAACCATCGTGGTTCTCGTTCTAATCTCGCGCAACAAGCGTTTGACGATGATGAACACACCGGCTTCCTTGGGGCAGCCATTCGTTCCGGATCGTTGAATAATAAAAGACAGCCGGGAAGCTCCAAGGCTTAACTCAGAGAGGTAACACGATGAAAAAACTGCTTATTGCGCTGATGGCCACGGCGGCAGCATTGTCGCTGGCGGCGACCGCCGAAGCGCAGGAAAAGCTGAAAGCCTGTTGGGTCTATACCGGCCCGATCGGTGATTTCGGCTATTCGTACCAGCATGACCAGGGTCGCCTGGACGTAGAGAAGGCGCTCGGCGACAAGGTCGAGACCGCATACCTGGAGAACGTCTCCGAGGGTCCCGATGCCGATCGTGCTTTCGAGCGCCTGGCGCGCGAAGGATGCAAGATCATCTTCGGCACTTCCTTCGGCTTCATGGACCCCGAAGTGAAGGTCGCCAAGAAATTCCCCGACGTTAAGTTCGAGCACGCGACCGGCTACAAGACGTCGGACAATCTCGGCATCTACAATGCGCGCTTCTATGAAGGCCGCTACATCCTCGGCCAGATCGCCGCCAAGCAATCGAAGTCGGGCGTCGCCGGCTACATCGTTTCGTTCCCGATCCCCGAAGTGGTGATGGGCATCAATTCCTTCATGCTCGGCGCCCAGTCGGTCAACCCGGACTTCAAGGCGAAGATCGTCTGGGTCAATTCATGGTTCGATCCGGGCAAGGAAGCCGACGCCGCCAAGGCCCTGTTCGACCAGGGTGCCGACATTATCGTCCAGCACACCGACTCGACCGCTGCCCTGCAAGTCGCCGAAGAGCGCGGCCTGCAGGGGTTCGGCCAGTCTTCGGACATGATCAAGTTCGCTCCCAAGGCGCAGTTGACCTCGATCGTCGACGATTGGGGACCCTATTATATCAGCCGGGTGAAGGCCGTGCTCGACGGCACATGGAAGCCCGGCAACGTCTGGCTGGGCATCAAGGACGGCGCCGTTAAAATGGCGGCTTACACCAACATGCCCGATGACGTGAAGGCGATGGCGCAAGCCACCGAGAAGAAGATCGTCGAGGGCTGGAACCCCTTCACCGGGCCGATTGCCAAGCAGGACGGCACGCCATGGCTCAAGGACGGCGAAGTCGCCGACGACGCTACGCTGCTCGGCATGAACTTCTACGTCAAAGGCGTCGATGACAAGCTGCCGCAGTAAGCGCAAGCACTGGGGAGGGCGCCTTCGGGCGTCCTCTTTTCATGCGCAGAGTTTCGAAGGTTAACCTGCCCGACTGCGAGTCCCACTCACGAAAGTTCAGCGGGCGATTATCGTATGGACGCCCGCGGGCAGCCTGATGCGATCCGATGTGGGAGCGAGCGCCGGGCGCCCTTCCGTCGTGATCTGCCATATCTCGACGGCGCCGCCAAGGGGCGCTTCGTCATTGCGGTAACGGTTCACGCCGACGAAGAGCTTTTGTCCCGTGCGATCAAAAGCGAGTCCTTGCGGCAGCACACCTTCGAGCGGCCATTCGCCGTGCGGTGACAGCCGTCCTGTTTCAGTGTCCAGCTGATAGAGGCTGAGCGACGCGTGCTCCGTCCAGTCGCGCGAGCCGTCTGGCTTGCCGGTGCCGCGAAGGTTGGACGTGACAAGAAAGCGGCCGTCGGGGCTGAAGGCGATCGTCTCGGCGCCCCAGCCACCAAGCGCGATGTGAGGCACGGTGTGCCTTGCCGCGTCGCCCGTCGCGCCGACATCGGCAAGCCGGACTGTGGTGAGAATGCCCTCCTGAACGCCATAGAAGCCAGTTGCATCGATTCCCCACTGAACATCGGAGGTGATGTAGTAGCGGCCGTCGGGCGAAAAGCGGCCGATAAAGGGGAACTTGTTCGTCTGGACGCGATTGCCCCAGGGACGAATAGCAGAAACCGCCCCGTCCTTTCCGCGCAGCACCTCATAGAAGGCAACCTGACCACGGTCGACGAGATTGACCCCAATATACCGGCCGCTTGGATGCCACTGCACCCAGGTCGCCTTCAATGGAATGAAACCCGTTGACGGCTCAAGATCGAGACCGAAGCTGGATACGGGCCCGAACCGACCCTCCCTGACCGGTACGAAAGTGAGTTCGTGTTCGGCGTCGACAGTAATCGCGGCGATAAGATCGCCTGCAGGATTGAGATGAATCGCCTGCGGCTGGATTCCGATCCTCACGCTGTCGACCGCCGACGAGTGGCCGCCATCGAGCCGGAGCGATCTGATCGTGTCGCCTTGCTGCAACTCGTCGAGGCGGGTCGCCCGTTCGGGCCGTTGACGGAAAGTTTCGGCGACGAAAACGAACCGGCCATCCAGGGAAACGTCTAGTGCTCCGGGCGGCCCATAGGTTGAATTCGAAACCTCCATCATCGCGACAGAGCGAGACCGCTCCGTCGGCGAGGTGATGATGGACAGCGTATCCAGATAGTGAGGGGCTGGAGGCCCGAGCTCGCCCGTCTCGTAGACGGTCGGCACCATATCGAGATCCGACAACACGAAGACGGCCCCTCCGTGACCTTCGGCCGGCTGAGCACTTGAGAGGCTCGGCATCAGGAATAGAACGATAGCAGCGAGAGAACAGCGTCGCATCCATGTCTCCATATCTATTGGAAGGCGCCTATCTTCCGGGTTCGCTTTCAGTCGTCCAATCGATATTTGACATCTCAATATTCCCTTCAGTAATAAACTGTCGGAGGCCCAGTGTGAATCTAGCTGCCGTCGATCTGAACCTGCTTGTCGCCTTCGACGCCCTCCTCAGTGAAGGGAGCGTGAGCGCGGCGGCAGCCCGCATCGGGCTCAGCCAGCCTGCGATGAGCAAGCGCCTCGCCCATCTGCGTCGGCTTTTCGCCGATGATCTCTTCGTTCGTCATGCCGATGGCGTGCGGCCGACCGAAAAGGCGATCGATCTCGCCGATCCGATCCGGGCCGCGCTACGCCAGATCCAGGATGCGTTGGGAGGATTCGGCCAGTTCTCGCCGGAGCGATCGGGTCGCATCTTCAGGATCGCGACCACCGATCACATCGCGGCGACTTTGATGCCCAGACTGATGCCGGTGCTTCGTTCAGCGGCGCCTAGAGTTTCGATCGTCTTGCGCAGCTTACATCGCCAGGAGATCGTTGATTGTCTTGAGAAGGGCTCGATAGACCTTGCGATCACTATCCTGCCCGATGCGCCGACGACGATCAAACGTGCATCACTCTTCCACGTGAACTGGATATCGATCGTCTCGACCGAGCATCCTGAGATCCGCGGCGCGCTGACGCTCGAACTCTTTCTGAAGTATCCGCACTTGCTGGTCACTCATGTCGGCGATCTGAAAGGCTACATCGATCGTCTGCTGGACGACCGCGGCCTGAAGCGGACCGTTGCAATGAGCCTGCCTTATGCGCTCGCCGTGCCGGCGATCATCGCTGAGACGGACATGATCTGCACCTTGTCGGCAAACGTGATCCGGCTTACGAATTGGCCGCGCGTGCGCTCTTTTCCGCTGCCCTTCGACTACTTCGGTTATCAGGAAACTCTGCTTTGGCATCGGAGGAATGACAGCGATCCCGGTCACGCCTGGCTCAGGCGGATGCTTATCCGCGTAAGCGAAACAGTCACGTCCTAGCGCGCCTTGCGTTTTGGTCGAACCAAAACCGCGCTCTAACTCTCTATTTTAACGCCTTTTGTCGGACGCCAAACGAAGACGTTTGGCTGCAAAATGCTCTAGCAGAAGGGGTCTTCACCCCGCCGGCCGTCAGACCGCCGAGCCGTAGAGATCGTAAGCGTCGGCGCGGTCGATCTTGACGGTGACGATGTCACCGGCGCGCAACGGGCGCCGCGACTGGATATGCACCGAGCCGTCGATTTCGGGCGCGTCGTATTTGGTGCGGCCCTTGGCCGAGGTGCCATGCGCCTCGTCAATCAGGACAGGCAGGCGCTTGCCGACCTTCCTGGCGAGTTGCGTCGCCGAGATCTTCTGCTGGCGCTGCATGAAGCGGTGCCAACGCGCTTCCTTGATCTCCTGCGGTACCTGTTCGAGGCCGAGGTCGTTGGAGCGGGCGCCCCTGACCGGCTCGTATTTGAAACAGCCGGCGCGGTCGATCTTGGCTTCGTCCAGCCAGTCGAGCAGCATCTCGAAATCGTCGTCCGTCTCGCCGGGGAAGCCGACGATGAAGGTGGAGCGGATGGCCAGATCCGGACAGATTTCGCGCCAGCCGCGAATGCGGTCGAGCGTCTTTTCGCCATGGGCGGGCCGGCGCATGTTCTTCAGCACCTGCGGCGAGGCGTGCTGGAACGGGATGTCCAGATACGGAAGGATATTTCCTTCGGCCATCAGCGGGATGACATCGGCGACATGCGGGTAGGGGTAGACATAGTGCATGCGCACCCAGATGCCGAGCTTGCCGAGTTCCTCCGACAGATCGAGGAATTTTGCCCGCACTTCGCGATCGCCGAACATGCTGGTCTGGTATTTGATGTCGATGCCGTAGGCGCTGGTGTCCTGCGAAATGACCAGGATCTCCTTGACGCCGGCCTTGGCCAGTTTCTCGGCTTCGCGCAACACGTCGGCCGCCGGTCGCGAGACGAGACCGCCGCGCAGCGCCGGGATGATGCAGAAGGTGCAGCGATTGTTGCAGCCTTCCGAAATCTTGAGATAGGCATAGTGGCGGGGCGTAAGCTTGACGCCTTGCGGCGGCAAAAGGTCGACATAGGGATCGTGGCTCGGCGGCGCGGCCTCATGCACGGCAGCCATCACGCTCTCGTAGGCCTGCGGACCGGTGATGGCGAGAACGTTGGGATGTTTTTCGCGGATGACGTCCGGTTCGGCGCCGAGGCAACCGGTGACGATGACCCTGCCATTCTCCGATAGGGCGGAGCCGATGGCATTGAGCGATTCATCGCGAGCCGAATCGAGGAAGCCGCAGGTGTTGACGACGACCAGATCGGCGCCGTCATGCTTGCGCGCGATCTCATAGCCTTCGGCGCGCAGGCGCGTGATGATGCGCTCCGAATCCACGAGGGCTTTCGGGCATCCAAGGCTGACGAAACTGACGCGAGGGGCAGACATAAAGGTTTTCCGGCTTTTCAGGATTGGCGGCGCAGTACCACACTTATTGCGGCATTGGTATGGGCCCGCGGCATCCGCGACGAAACGCACGATGAATGTATCGGTGCCGACGACGGAAACGGCGGGACAGGCGGCGTCAGCTCACCGCATTGTTCACATGCGGCCAGACTTCCAGCGCGCCTCGATAGACCATGTCGAGCGCGACATACAGAATGATCAGCAGGCCGATATAGGCAATCCAGCGGTGGCGGTGCAGCAGCTTGGCGATAAAGGTCGCGGCCAGACCCATCAGCGCGATCGAGAGAACGAGGCCGATGATCAGCACGGAGAAATGATCGCGCGCCGCACCAGCGACCGCCAGCACATTGTCGAGCGACATCGACACGTCGGCGACGACGATCTGCAGTGCGGCCTGGCCCAGCGTCTTGCGCGGTGACTTGCCAGCCACGGCATCGTCCTTGTCGAGATCGGCATTCGACAGCGCCTCGGTCGCTTCCAGCTCGTCGGCATGGGAGGTGCGCAGTTCGCGCCACATCTTCCAGCAAACCCACAAAAGCAGGATGCCGCCGGCCAGCAGCAGACCGACGATCAAGAGCAGTTGAACGGTTACTGCTGCAAAACATATGCGCAGCACGGTCGCGGCCAGCACGCCGATGAGGATGGCCTTCTTGCGCTGCTCGGCCGGCAGGCCGGCCGCGGCAAGGCCGATGACGATGGCGTTGTCGCCTGCAAGTACGAGGTCGATGGCGATAACCTGGAGCAGGGCGGAGAAGCCTGCGGCGGTAAAAATTTCCATCAACTGGAAGTTCCTTGCTTGTTTGTCGATCGTCGGCGCCGAGTATTCGGACGCCTAACGTGTATGGTTCCCGCGCGTCAAGAGATCGCTTGAGGGCAAAGGCCGGCAAACCGCCTGATCGCGGTGGAAATAGTCGGCAGCAGGTGAAAGCTACCATGGTCGAGATACGCTGGCGCATGATCCGGAATCGGGAAAGGATCATACGCCGATCCAGTGTTGGAGTGTCCATTGCGCGTCCAGTTGGACGCGCAACGCTCTAATTGTAGAGGTTGTATTCCGACCAATCGGTTTCCGGAATCTCCTCGCCGATCCGATAGCGAAAATCCAGAACCTGCATGTGGTCCTGCGCCGTCCGGCATTTGAATTTCAGCCGGTACCATTGTCCCTTGCTGCGAAAGGCAGCCCCAGGACTTGTGATTGCGTCGGTCTCCATTTCGGGCGTCGCAAAAGCGTAGGCGACCACGCGATCGGCTTTGTATTTGTGGTCATCATGGGTGATCCGGTCGAGCACTTCAGCATCGCATCGCTGTTCGAGCCGGGTTTGCGGGTCGAGCTTCAACAAGCCGGTGCGCAACGCGCTATCCATCGCGTTAGCCGGCCACGCCAGCGTCACCGACGCCAGAACCGTAAGACAGAGCTTCTTCATGGGCGGGAGGAGCATCATATTTGGGCGGAGAAATCAACCGCGTGCCGTTCCGAGCCAGGGTTATGAATGATGAAGACGCCATGAACGGGGTTTGACACCGGGCGAATTTTCGGTCCCGTGCAATCGTCACATCTGCACGGACATTCCGCCGTCAACGGTCAGCACATGGCCATTGACGAAGGATGCCGCATCGCTGGCCAGGAACAGGGCGGCGCCGGCGATTTCCTCCGGCCGTCCCCAGCGTTGCAGCGGAACCCGCTGGCGGGCGAAGGAAAGCATGTCGGGATCTTCCGCCAGCGCGGCATTGGTCTCGGTTGCGAACATTCCCGGGGCAATGGCGTTGCTGGTTACCCCGTGCGCGCCGTATTCGACGGCGATGCTGCGCATCAGACCGGTCAACCCCTGCTTGGCGGCAGGATAGACGGCATCGCCCGGACGTGCCATCTCGCCGACAATCGAGGTAACGGCGATCAGCCGGCCATGCCCCTGCGCTTTCATGATTTCCGCCGCATCCCGCGCCAACGAGATCGCCGAAAGCAGATCTGTCCGGATCAGATCAAGGATATCGTCGTCGCCGAACGCAGCGAGCGGCCTCCTGTCGCGGGCTCCGACATTGTTGACGAGGATATCGAGCCGGCCGCGGGTTCTGCGGATATCCGCGATCACGGTGCGGCCGGCCGCCACGTCCGCTATGTCGAAGGCGGCCGCCTGAGCACTGCCGCCGCTCGTTGCGATGGCGGCGACGGCGCCGTCGAGCACCGCGGCCGTACGTCCGGTCACAACAACATGGGATCCCGCTTCCGCAAAGGCGCGCGCGATCTCGAAGCCGAGCCCGCGCCCACCTCCGGTGACGAGCGCCACACGGCCAGCCAAGGAAAATCTGTCGAAAATGCTCATGCCAAGCGATCCTCCGCAGGCATAGGAACGGTAAGCCGATCCCAGGTGGTAAATGGCGGGCCAAGCCCGACGATCGAGCACTATGTCTACGCTACGGCACTCTCCAGTGAATTTTTCCATTCGGCGGATGGCTGCGCAAGTGTCTTGAACGCGGCCGCGCAGAGCGCTCGAAAAAATCCCTTAGACAAGACAGCCGCCGGACTTGACCTTTCGTCGCCCACTTTCCCGACTCTGTTGGCGGTTGTCGTGACCGGCTCCACCGCTTAGAGTTCGCCGAGAGGGGCAATCACATGAACACGCAGAGTCGGCCTTCATCTTTGGCCGCTAGGATGCCGCAGACGTTCGTCCGCGCGCTGGAAGAAATGCGGTGAAGACACAAATGCATGCCCGCATTTTCACCGACAGTGTCAGCTTCATGGATATTTCCATGTTCCGTGTGGAAGGCATGCAGGTAACGATTACGCCTGGTTGGAAGTATAAACCTTGCGACGTCGCGGTGATGTATGGGCTTGCCAATCCGCCTCGACGCTCCCAGCAGGGGCGTCTCAGGAACGCCATCTATCGGGAACACAACGGACCCATCGTCGTCATCGAAAGCTCGCTGATCGGCCGGAGTTTCAATCAGCGCCTGCCCGGTTGGCTCGCGGCGTTGCGCCGTCGGCCGCTGCGCCCGCGGCAAGTTCACCCGTACTACCGCGTGGCTGTAGGCGGAGCGTTGGGCGACGACGCCGATTTTTGTGCAGAAAACAGCCCGCCGGATCGATGGGAAAGGGTGCAGGCCGAATTCGGGATCAAGCTGACGCCCTACCGAACCGAGGGAGATTACATACTCCTGGTTGGACAGGTGCCCAAGGATGCCTCGCTACGGGGCATCGACATGGTGAGGTGGCTACACGAGACCGCGGCGGCGATAAGGAAGATCAGCGATCGTTCAATTCTGATCCGGCTGCACCCCAGCACGCGATGGCGAGATCAAGAAGCCGTTGTCGATGCTTGCTCGACCGTGCCCAGGGTCACCATCTCGCGCGGCAGGCGGCCGTTCGCTGACGAGGTGGCAAATGCGTGGGTGTGCGTAACCTTGTCATCCGGTGCCGCAATCGATGCGTTGATCGCGGGCGTTCCGCCGATATGTCTATCTCCGGCGAGCCTCGCATACCGCCTTTGTTCCAACAGTCTCGATGATATCGAGCACCCGAAGCAACCGGAGCGCGAGCAGTTTATGCGCGACCTCTGTCACAGTCAGTGGACGCCGCGTGAGATGTCCGACGGAACCGCATGGAGACATATTTTTCCGGCGGTCGAACGAGAGATGGCGCGAACCGGCGGTGATTCCGGCGAGCATGGTGCAGGGCGTTCCCGGGTCATTTGGGCGGTACAGGCCGACCATCAGGGCTATCACCGACCAGAGACTGTCCTGTCGGCGTCGGAGAAGCAACGTTGGGCGAGGTCGCTTGCGCTTTGGACAGTCGCCGCCCGTATTCTCCCAGGCAAGCGAAAAAGATATCTGCACAGGCGGGCCACGGCTCTATTCATGCTCGGGCGTTACGGCGAGGCCGAGTTGGTGTTCTCGGAGCTTCGCAGCCGCAATCCAGACTTTCCAGGCGGACATGAAGGAGCAGCCCGTTCGGCAGAGAAGCTGGGCCACTGGGGTATCGCGGCGGAGGCTTGGGCGGCAAGCAGGCTCGCGCCTGGCCGCAAGGCACTCGCCGGACATGCCGCGGCCCTGCTGAAACTTGGAAAGCTGGCGGAAGCCGAAGCGGTTTTTGGCCTGCTGTGCGAACGTTTTCCGGCGGAAATCGCCGGATATCGAGGCCTGGAGCGGATCGCTTCCGAACGCGGCGACTGGCCACTCGCACTGCAAATGCAGGATATCATCTGGAAGACATTGAGCGACCCCGACGCTATGCGGCGCAAAGTTCTGTTGCTTGTGCGGCTACAGCGAATTGCCGAGGCTAAGGAGATCGTCAAGGAGTTGGAAGCGGGGAGCTCGCCACTTGCTTACCTGCTTGCCTCGATGCCACTTCTGGAAGCCACGCACGACTGGGCCACCATGAGCCAGCTTTTAGGCACGAACGAAGCGCTGCTCCTCGGGAATTGGCAGCTGCTGCATTCCTATTTAGGCGTTCTGGGAAGGCTCGGCCGGGCAGATGAGGCACTGGACGTGCTTGACCGCAGCCGCGCGGGTAAGGAGGCAGCCCGCAAGAAGCTTCGGATCAACTGCCTTATACAAGCGCATCGGTACTTTGAGGCCGGTGAATGCTTGCGTCAGATTTGGGAGCACGGGAGTATCGACGAGTTCTCGCCTGAAATCCTGTCGGCTATGGTGAGTGCAGCCTGGGAGGTCGGCGGGGCTGGTCTCGCGAACGTCGTTTTGGATCGCGTAGACGCGGAAGCTCCCCATACCGTAGCGGGGGAATTGCTGAGGCTGTCTGCAATTTTTCAGCGTACGAGACTGCGCTCCCTTAATTGTCTGGTTTCCTCATCTGAAAGCGCCTTCGATCAGGGGCCTCACATTGAGCAACTGGTTCGGGATCATCTCGCGCACAGCCCGGGATCGGTGGGGGCTGAAAATCGACGAGATGCAGTTCGCGACATCTGCGGGATTTTTGTCCGGCTTCGTTCTGGGCATACGGACTTCTTCCCAGATCCCTCCTTCGTCCTGAATGAAGCGCTTGAAGTTGCAACGTGCATTGCTGAGGCATTCGATGAACTGAAGCCTCTTTCGCTGATCAGGTTGGGCGATGGGGAAGGGTGCATGCTTCCCTACAGAACCGAACTGGAGGTGTTTCGCGAGACGGACAGGGAAGCGACCCAGCAGACCTGGTGGGGGCGCGCTGCCCAAGTGGATAACGCGCTGGAGTGGCAGCTGAAAGAAGCGATACGTTCCGCCGATGTCGTTGGGCTTCCTGATCTCGATCGCACTAGTCGCGGTATTTTGAGCAACTCCCTGGAGGCGTTGGGAGACGGCGGCAGAAATGCCCGCGGCCTCCTTGCATCGATCGATTTCGCTGCCGGAAACACCAACAAGCAAGCCGTGCTGACCTCCTGCCATATCCACCAATCCCTATCCTTCTGGGGAATTTGGGACCTGCTGCTCCCCAGGCTTGGAGCCGTGTCCCTGATCACATGTCATGCCAAGCTCGGCGGCGTTCTGGCGCAGCGACACGGGATAACTATCGAGACCGTCCACCTGGTTCCGCCGGAACACAAATACGCCGCAGGCTTCGCCAGCATAGCCGGCGATGCACACTATCCACACGCCTTCACAAGGCTGAGGGATCGATTGTCGGGGCCGCTGCGCGGTCGTGTTTTTCTCATTTCAGCCGGCATGCTGGGTAAAATCTACTGCATGTGGATCAGGCAAGCGGGGGGTATCGCCATCGACATCGGAAGTGCCGCGGATTTCTGGTGCGGACACGATACGCGCAGCGTCGCGGATATCGTGACCTACAGGAGTCCTGCCGGTGTGGCGGAACAGGTCCGGGATCTAGCGTCGGAGCATTCCCGATTCGCCCGGTTGCTACCGCTCGATACCTCGGCAAAGTTGTTGCTTGGAAATCCCGCTTGAGCGAGGCATCTCCCGAACTTGCCGTGGTGGTCCTTTCCGTTGGTGCACCGGTGGAATTGAAGACGGCAGTGGACTCGCTGCTGGCGCAACCAATTCCGATCGAGATTGTCGTCGTCAACTCAGGCGGTGGCGATCCCCGCTCCGTTCTTTCGAGTGAAGCCTCCGGTATCAGCGTCATTTCCACCCCGCAACTGCTGTGGCCAGGGGCCGCGCGAAACGTTGGCATCAGATCCACTCGCGCACCCTGGGTCGCATTTCTCGCCTCCGATCTCGTCGCCAGTCCGGGCTGGGCGGCCAACCGGCTCCTGCTTCACAAGAAAGGCCGCAACTCCGTAGCCTCGGCCTTGGTCAACAGCCATCCGCGGAACCTCTATGCATGGGCAAGCCATCTCTCGGTTTTGGTTCGCCGGATGCCCGGTGTGCCCAAGAGGAAGGCGCTCCGCTACGGCGCAAGCTATGCCCGAACGCTCTTCGAAAAATATGGCGGGTTCCGGGAGGACCTTCGGGTCGGGGAGGATACGGAGTTCCACCGCCGGATGAAGCGTGCCGATCGTCCGGTCTGGGCCCCTTCGGTTCAGGCATCGCACCTGAACCCAACCAGCTTCCGGCAGATGATCCAGGATCAGCTTGCCCGTGGCAAGCGCGCCGCAATCCACTGGCCTGCGCTCGACGAGAGCTCGCTGCTGAGGCGAGGCTTCAGCCGGTTCATGCTCATCGCGCCGCTTTCTTTCAGATCGGTTCGAGGGCTGGATCGCCTGTTCGTTGTCGCATCATGGCCGCTCGTCCTGGCGTGCACCTTCGCCTACGAGCGCGGCGTCGACAGAGGTAAGCGCGAATTGGCGCGGGCGGACGGAGCAGGGGCCGCGCGCGTGACGGTAGTGGCAATCCTCGACCGGGATGACTGGCAAGCGAACACGGATATCATGGTGGTTGTCGATCCGACCTACAGGCATCTCACCTGGATTCCCCGTGATCTTTGGGTACCCAGCCTCAACGATCGCATCAATGCGGCATTTGCGACCGGTGGCGGCGATCTTCTCCTGAAAGCGGTTCGAGAACTGGGGTTTCGAGCTGAGAGCCTGCTGTGTGTCAGGCGCGCCGCGACCGAGGCTGCGCTCGAGGCGGTCAGCGTCACTGTGCCAGTGAGCGAACCTCTCGACTTCTGGTATCCCTTGCATCCTACGCGCCCGATCGAGGAGGGACGCAAGGCCATCTCGTTCCGCCCCCCAGAAGAGCTTCTTTCAGGCGAGCGACTTCACCAGTGGATGGGGGCCCGGAGCATGATCAATCGCAGCGGGTCGGACCTGTTGCGGCTGGATCGTCAGCAGTTGTTGCTGAGAGTTCTGCTCGCAGCCGACTTTGATTTCCAGCGTGTGCTTCGGGACCCGAGCTTATACCGGACTTCCGGAAAGAATCCCCTGGCGGCACTGTCCAGGGTGAGGCCTGATTGGTACTTTTCCACTCTCGGTCCCCTCAAAGATGCGACGACTGATGGAAAGGCTGTTCTCGTAAAGGGGTAAACATCCCTGGTGCGAGACTCAAGATGGCGCGAGCCGAGCGCGGGCGTCGCGGGCCTCAGCTTACGACCGCTTCCGTGGTCATGCCGGCCATTCCACGATCTCTTGGTGGAATACTCGACAACTGCCTGGTTCTTCCTGACGTGGCATCACACCAGATGGAGCTTGATTGAGAACGACAACAGGGGTTGAAGCAAGCCGCCATCGCAATAGATTTCGGGACCGAAGAGTACGATGCCTGCGAAAGTGTTCCTCACAGGAGAGGCGCGTGACGCCCGACGACAACCCACCCGTCCTTTCCGGGGCGCCCATCCTTTCCGGGGCGCCCATCCTTTCCGGGGCGCCCGTGCTTTCCGGGGCAATCGGGGAATACCGCGAGTTTAATCCTCCGGCCGCACTCGAAGGGCATTTCCAGTGTGTCTGGTCCAATACATTGCGACCGGACGCGGGGAGCTTATCGGCCGTGGTTCCCGACGGCTGCGTCGACATCACCTGGATCGACGGCGATCTGGTCGTAGCAGGCCCCGACGTGGCCGTTGCCCTCTCTACGCTGACACCCGGCTCTACTGTGATCGGCGCCCGCTTCCGACCGGGTGCGGCAAGCCGATGGCTCGGCCCGCCGATGTCGGAGATCGTTGGCGGCCGGGTGGCGCTCAGCCACTTCTTGGGAGCGCTGGCGCGCGAAATCGCCCAGAGAATTGGCGATGCATCCTCCACGGCGGAGCGGGTGCGGGCGATGCAAGCGGCACTCTCCAGGCTTGCGCCCGACGTCGAGCCGCCGCCTCCGGACATGGGATTTGTCTTCAACGCGCTGAAAACGGAATCCGCCGGTCCGGGCATGGCGGTGATCCTCGACCGGCTCGACGTCAGCCGGCGAACACTTCGCCGCCGCTGCCAGGAGGCTTTCGGCTATGGCCCGAAGACGCTCGACCGCATTCTCCGCTTCCAGCGGTTTCTGGGCCTGGTGCGGCAGTCGGCTGAGCCGCGCCTAGCCGATCTTGCGTTCGAGGCGGGTTATTCCGACCAGGCGCATCTGACGCGCGAGGTGCGGCGCCTGTCGGACTTCTCGCCCGCGACGGTTCTGCGACAGCTCGGCGCCTGAGCTGGCCGTTTCGTTCAATACGCCGCCGCCAGTTCCGCCTAGTCTGCCTTCATTGGAAAGGAGGCAGATATGACCATCTACAAATCCCGCATCATCACCGTGTCCATCGACCGGGATTGGCGCGAAGTCTATGACTTCGCCTCCATCCCGGAGAATTTCCAGCGCTGGGCGGCAGGCCTCGGCAGACGCTTCGAGAGATCGGGCGAGGAATGGGCGGCGGAGGACCCCGACGGCCGGCCCATCCGCATCCGCTTCTCCCGACCCAATGAATTCGGTGTCCTGGATCACATCGTCTTTGCCGAGGACAAGGAAACCCGCAATGCGGTGCGTGTGGTTCCCAATGGGACCGGCGCGGAGGTCATGTTCGTGCTCTTGAGGGCACCGGACATGACGGAGGAGATCTTCGCTGCCGACGCCGCGGCGGTGCAGCGCGACCTCAACACCCTGAAGGCAATGTTCGAACGCTGAGCCTTCCCAAAGACCACGAAAGGAGAAGATCATGGCCAAATCCAGCAACGACAAGCGCATCGACTATGTCGAATTTTCCGTCGGCGACATCCCGCGTTCCCGCGACTTCTATGGCAAGGCCTTCGGCTGGTCCTTCAAGGACTACGGGCCGAGCTATTGCGAGTTCAACGACGGCCGCCTGACCGGCGGCTTCGCCCTCGGTGGCCAGAGCAAGGCGGCGGGCGGGCCGCTGGTGATCCTCTATGCCGACAAGCTCGACGAGACCCAGCGCCGCGTCGAGGAGGCCGGCGGGAAGATCGTCAAGCCCGCCTATTCCTTCCCGGGCGGCCGCCGCTTCCACTTCTCCGATCCGGACGGCTACGAGCTGGCGGTGTGGTCCGAGAAGTGAAGAGGTGGAGAGGGACGCCGGGCCCAGGTCCGGCGCCCCCATCAATTTTCCTTCTGCATGTCCGGCACCTCCGACGAAGGCACGACCATTTCTCCTACTGCGACTCATGCCGTTGGAAAAAATTAAGGACAAGCTGAAGTAGCGCTCAGCGAGAAAGCAATGCGCTGTTCAGGTCCTGTTAGTCGGCGCCTATGCCTAGAAAATAGCCAATCGCAATGCGCCTTGGGTGGTTAGTAGCTTGTGCTTTTCGAAGATCGCTAGCTTCTGCGGATAAGTGATCCGGACCTTGGCGTTGCACCCGTCGCATCTGATGTGCGCGATTGTTCTTAGCGCAGAGCCCTTCCTTACAGTCGGATGCGAGCAATCCGGACAAGCGAATGTGAGCGAAACATCAGACAAGTTTTCGGCTAAACCCATTTCCATCTCCCTCGCCAGCGCTCTGGCGACACCATTCAAAGCCGCCGCATGTGAAACTGATATGAAGGCGCTCACATAGTGACCGAAGAAGTTCGCTGCCCCGCAATCTGCGAGCCTCGCTTCGAATGTACCAGACCGATTTCGGCCCCAACTCGGGCGAGTCTCAATTTGCAATTTAGATGTCAATCCGATTGCAATTTAGATGCCAATCCGATCGTGCCAAAACGGGACGAGGCATGCCGAGAAACTTAGGAGACCGAGCGCCTCTTCGAAAGGGTTGGACGGGCCACCAAGGATCCGATTGCGCGGCTGGCTACCGCTGCGCTGACCCCTCGTCAAAGGGGCAAGCGCTGCTGTTTAAGCGATGTAACAATTATTGTCCGATTGCGTGGCGTTCGCATCGTATAAGGCTGGCCTGAGGACCATCGCATACCGCACCGCGCATGACGGAACCGACACGAACGACAATACGGCAAAGACTGTATGCCTTGTTGATCGCCGGCCTGGGCGGGCTGGCCGCATCGGCAATCTCGTTTTCGATGACGCTCTACGAAGCTGCCCATCCGCCAAAGGTGCCTGTTGTGCAAGCAGGCCAGCAGATCGATACCGGTCGCTGGTTTGTGACCTTGCTAACGGCACGTGTCGGAACAATGCCCCCGACAGGCGTTCCCCCATCACAGCCGGTGCAGCTTCTGATGGTGGATCTGGATGTGGTGAACCGTTCCGCCACTCCCAACAACGTGCTCTACCGCGTCGTCACACTCGGCGCGCCGGCGCAAAAGCTGCCGATGCCAACGGTTTATCTCGATCGCGACAAGTATCTGGCGGGATATTTCAACCCCAACATGCCGGAACGCACGACGATGGCTTGGGAATGGCCGGCCGGTGTGCCCGTGCCGGACAAGGTGACGATCACCGTCAGCGGCCAGATCTACAAGCTGCGCGACAATCTTTACGGCGCAAGCGGATGGTACGACCGTGACCCCGTTGCGACGGTCGATCTGCCGGTGGAGAAGGCGCCATGATGCGCATGGTACGTTCGGCACTTGCGCTGCTGTTCGCTGCCGCCGTGCTCTACGGCATGCAGCACACGCGTCCGCTTTACAGCGACATTACCTCGCCGATCGTCTCTTCGGGCGGCATGAACAAGCGTGTGGAGGCTAGCGCGTTCGCGCTTTCGCTGGACAGCGCCAGGGTGGCGCGTGTTCTAAATGTCGAGACCTTCGGGAAGTCAAAGACCTACACGAGTTCCGGCGTGTGGGTTGTGGTGGAAGGCGAGGCCGAGGCGAAATTCGAAACGTTGGGTCTCACATCGGGCGAGTGGCTGAGCGGCAGCGGCGTCCGTTATGTCCTGACCGACCGGGTGCCGGCGACGATCGAAATGATGCCGGGCGATGCCTACCAGCCCGGCCTGCCACGCCGTGTCCTTCTGATATTCGAAGTGGCGGAGGATGCCGTCGCTGGCGGGACCGTAGTGGTCGCACGCACAAAGTTGCTGCCGCTCGACGATGAGATCCGCATCGCCACGAATGTTTCCGGCAAGGACATCGAGCCCGCGATCACCATCCGCCGCAACCAGGAAGGACCGCCATGGACAGTTCTCCCACGGAGGTGACATCAACGCGGCGAGGCTACTGGCTGAGCATGATGGCGCTGGTGGTTGCACTGCCTGCCGCGCTCTCCGCGCAAACGTGGGGAAGCATCAAGGACTGGCGCTCCCAACATTTGCGTCAGCCGGTATCTGCGACCTTGGGGCAACCGATCGACTATGCCGGCGCAAGCTGGACCGTGACGCGCCTCACCAGGCTGGCAGGCAGCGAGGGAAGCGCCGTCGTCCTTGCCGAGTTCGAGGCGCTCGCTGCTGACCCGAAGGCGCTCGGCGCCATTCCATGCCAGGTGCGGCTTTCCGATGAAAACGGTCGCGAATGGCAGCCAACCTTGTTTGCCGATCCGGTGGTCAGAAAGCAATATCCGGAGGCCCAGCAACGGTCCCTGTGTGGTGGCAGCGCGTTTGCGGCGACGGAGCCCGGCAAGCCGGCCCGGATGGCTGCCAGCTTTTCGATTCCACCTGCAGCGAGCAGCCTCACGCTGTCGATCGCCCTCTATTCGGCGCTGCCAAATTATCTCAGCGTCAGCGAACCGCGGACCTGACGCCACTCGCTTCACCAGCCGTGGCGACCGCGGTCTCAAGCACGGCTGCAAGCAGCGCGACCCGGACCGCGTCGAGCAGGATTCCCCCGTCGAGATCGCTTGGGCTGCCGATGAACAGGCTGATGGTGTCGGCGAAGATCTGCCAGGTTGCGAGATCATGCGCTCCGATCAGCCTTGTCAGGCCATACCACATCCAGGCGCCGACCCAGGAGATCGCCTGATAGGCGATGACGAAGGTGACAAGCGTGGCAAGGCCGGCACTGAGCGTCAGCTTGAGGCAAGTCCAGACCGGCGAGTAGCGGCTGCGATAGCCGCCAACGAAATGGGTCGCGAAATCCTTCAGCCACCTCTGCCAGGAGGTCGTGCGCAATGGCGCAGGACCGGGAGCGGCCGGCGCGGAAAGTTCATAGCCGTTGATGATTGCCGCCATCACCAGCCAGACAATCGGCAGCAACGCGAAAAAGAATAGATTCTGAAGCTGCTCTCCGAAGGGAAGCGGTCGGAATTCCACGGGAACGAACTGGCCGGCCGCGGCCGCCGAAGTCACCGGCGCAAGCAAATCGAGGCTGAGCTGTTGCAGCGCGGCACCTGCGCCAAGCCAACGGATGAACTGGTCTTTCCATTCTCCGAGCGCGTAGAGGCCGATGAAGACCCAAGTTGCGTCCGTCGCCACGATCAGCAGCCGCCAGTAGGGGTGAGAGGCGCGCGCGTTCAGCCGCTTGGCGGCAAAACGCACCAGCCAGCAAATGACGATCGACAGTACCACGCCGCTTGACTGAAGAATGGCGAAGATATCGACGCTCTTGCCGAGATCGGCTTGGGCTAGCGCCATGCGCGAATACTCACGGACCGTATCGCCGAGAAAACCCCAGGCGGCATAGTAGGCGAAGAACGGTAGGATCGCGGCCGCGGTAATCGCCAGGATCGGCTCGCGTTTTGTTTCGTCCGCTCCCTTTTTCGCTTTTTGTCTCAATGCCGCCACCGCCGGCATGTGCGGCCGGAGCACCACGAACATCATGACCAGCACCGTCAGCTTGGCGAGAACCACCAGCGATAGTATGACCATTCCGCCTAGCGGGAATTGGAGGCCGACCGTCACGGCGCCCTGTAGCAGCAGATCACGAGCGATCATACCGAGGCAGCCGACAAGCAATAGCTGCGGCCAGCACTGGACAAGAAACCGCGCGGTTAACGCCAGCGGCCGGTATATGTCTTCAATCGTCGTGGTCATCGCGTCAGGTGGCTTTCGCGCTCCGCTCGTGGACTTTTCAATACGTCGTTTCGCCAGACGGTCCGCATCCATTCCTGCAGACCGTTGCGATCAAATTCAAACCCACGGGTTTGGATTTGATCGAAGGTAACGCAAGTTTACCTGATACGCCTTTCCGGCTTGACCGGTGGGCCTGTGAACCAAGATCCGGAGGTTCCCAGCTTTGGAGAATAGCGGCCAAGATGACCGTCTTTCAGCCAAATCGGCAGCACCTGGTGACAGCATTTCTTCAAAAGCCCGTACTTTTGCAGGGTTTGTGCACTTAGGGCCGGGTTGTATTGGCGGAGGGAGTGGTCGTCGAAGAGCCACATCGGGCGCCGATGTCGGCAGGGTGAAGTGCTAGTCGGTCAGGTTAGTAAAATCGTGGCGGCGCGCGCGGACATGTGCCAGCAAATTCGTTTCATTGACGACCCCGGATTGAAAGAGAGTCAGCGTGGTCGAGGCCAGAATCTGACCGTCTATCGAGGTGCTGTACCATTTAGCGTCGGCAGCTATCTGGTCGACCACCCGCTGGCAGATCGCCCGATCTTCAGGTCTCAGGAACTGGCTTTGCGGTGCTCGTAGCATCTCGACGCCTTTAAAAGGGGAGTTACTGTGTCTCCCACGCGACACAATGCGTGGTCGCGGACAATGGACCGTAAACGCATTCAGACAGAAAATTGCCATTCATTTGAGTGGTGCACGCGAGGCCTTAGTCAAGATGTCGCAAAATGCGAGACAACGCGCTTCGCTCTAGCGGGGACGGCCCAGCGGCTTGGTTGCGGGGGGGACTGGCAGCTGGAGGCCGCTGGGCCTGACCAGCGAGCCTTAAGGTGCTCGCCTGGCTGGCGAATACATGCGCTCAAGCTAATGGAATCGAAACATGCAAACGAACTACGTGGCGGTAATTCCGCTGTGTAGAAGCCATAAGGTGCCCCGCAATGGGTCAATACATCTGGCACCGCAATTGCACGGTCAGGTGTGGGGGAATGGGGTGGAGGCCCGTCGCTTCGCAAATGTAGCGGCGGGTCTTCTACATACCGGTCGCGTCCCAGCCTACGCACTCCCGTCCGTTTCGTGGCAGCATACGGATGGCCGGCGCCGCTTGGGGGCGTGGGGTAAGACGCTTGACGGGCGCCGGCCAGGCGGTTGGAGTCCGCCGCCGTTGAATAGTACCGAACTCGGCAATTCAAATAATTCTAATTTCGTGATCGGGGAATGTCAGCGATCGACGACGCTCAGTCCTTTGCATCGTCATCGTCTTGCACAGAGCCTTCGTTTTCATCTGCCGGCCTTTCTAACCCGGCCAGTTGCCGGTCGGCCATTTCTTTAGCGAGGCCCACCAAGGCATCGACCTCTTGCATCTGGTCCACGTGACCGCCATTGGCGACGCGTTTCCGGATCCTCTTCAGTTGGTCAGAGGTTCGTCGTAACATCTCGGCAATAGACGGCTTCTCGGCCACGCCTGCATCTCCTGCATCCCAACCCTTGAGACGAGCAAGCGTTCCGGCCCGAAACTTTTTACGGCAAAATCAACATTCAATCGACCCGCTTTTAAGCCGGGTCATGAAGTCCGCGCAATCCGTGGCGCAAGTTCGAGCGGCCCGGCAGCCCTATTGGGGGTGACCATCAGCAGGCCGCCGGGCCTTGACCAACAGCGAGCTTAAGAGGAGGCGCCGTGCTGGCTGATCAAAAGCCTAGCCTCAAGGCAACGGAAAAGCATCATTCGAACGAACACTGTTCGTCCATCTGGATCTCGTTGTTTTTGATGCCGGCCTCGCCGCCGGCAGGGGAGGGCGGGCGCGCCGCTGACTTCTTAGTCGCCCCCGGACCGCCGAACTTGACGATCCGTTCCGCTTTCGAAGCAGCCGGCGCCACGCACCACCTAAAATGCCGTGTCTTGCGGGCAGAGTTTACGTCTGCCCGCCTAAGTCCTTGAATGCGAGCCCGGCCTTTTTGAGCGACCCGAGGAAGAAATCGACGTCCTCTGGTCGATTGATCCGCATCGCGACCTCCTGCCGGAGGTTCTTGATCAAGCCTGGCGCGTTTTCTTCAAGCCAGATACGCTCGCGCCGGGCGTCCGCTTCATATCCGCCCTCGCCGAAAATCGCGGCCGCGATGGTGTGATAGTTCGCGTTGCCGGGAACCGTTGCTTTCCTGATCCACATGGCCGCCTGCTGATAATCGCCGCGAAAATAGGCGCAAAGGGCAAGCGCGGTCTCATAATAGGCTAAGGGACCCGGATTGCGTGTGCGGGCTTCCGCGACCAGCGGACAGCCGTCGTCCCAGCCTCCTGAAAGCGCCAGCCGATATCCGTATTCGCCCATCAGTTCGGTATCGTTGGGGTTGATGGTCAAGGCACGTTTGCCCACGGACAGCGCCGCCTCGATCTCTTGGCTGAAATAGAGCGCGAACATTTCCGCCTGCAGGCCGCGGATGTTGAGCGGGTCTAGTTCCACGGCCCGCTTGGCCGCGGTAAGAGCGCGAGTGATCGAGGCCGACGTCGCGGCTGCGTCGGAAGGATAGAGGAATCGAATCTCGTCGATATAGGCCTGCGACAGCAGACCCCAGGCCGTGGCGTAACCCGGGAAACGCTCAACGGCCTTCTCCAGGCACGCACGCACTGCTGGAAGTGCCCTTTGATCGAGCTTTGCCCGGTATGCGTAGAAGGAAAGCGTGCAGGAATAGGCAGCCCAATCGTCGGGAGGATTCGAGACGTTGAGCGAGGCGTCAGCCTGAAAAATCACACCGTATGTCTGGGCGAGGCTCGTCGCCACCTTCTGAGCGATGTTGGCCTCGGTCTCAAGAAGCGCGGCGACTTTCATCTCTCCATCATAACTGTCCGCCCACAGCACGGAGCCGTCGGCGCGGTTGATAAACCTGACCCGAAGCCGGAAGGCATCTGCCGACAGGTGAACGCTTCCCGCAAGAACAAAGCGCGATGGCACGACCGAATCTTCAGAAGACTGGACGACGATGACGTCCTTGAACTTCGAGAGTTGCCCGACAATTTCCTGTGTCAATCCACTCGCAATCGCACTGGAGGCTTCCGTTCCTGAAAGATCGTCAAACGTCTCAACCAGCAGTCGCGGAATCTCAGGAGAAGTCGGGCGGACGCCGCCACTCGCCAATCCCAATGCCGCAACAGCCAATGCCGCGACGGTAGCCGCAAGAACCACTGTCAGCCATGATGCCCTCATCCATCGAGAAGGAGTCGGGACTTCCTCTGCCCGGCTGACCGGCAGGGCCGGCTCAATGATCTCGGCTGGCGATCGCACCGAAAATATTGGAACGTAACCGCCTTTCGGGATCGTTATGAGAATTGGATCGGCGTGTCCGGCAGTGAGGTAGTAGCGCTCGAGCCCACGCCGGAGGTGGCCAGCCTCGATGCGGACAATCGGATCCGTTTGCGGGTCGAAGGATGTATCGCGGCCGAACACTTCGACTGCGATCGAATAGGCCTTGATACGATCACCGCGACCCTCCAACGTCTCCTCCACCACATGGCTGAGGAAGCGGCGCTCGCGACCGGTTGCATCGAAGTCTGCGCTGTTGAGGATCAGGGAAAGCTGGGCACGACAGTCCTCTGGGGCGAGCCTATGCGCCCTCCCTGCGGCTGGTTCCGCGCGAATCACCTTGGTTCCCTCACCTGACGTTCTGGGGTGACTACTCCCAGTTATATTTCTTTTTTCGCCGGTTACCTCTCGCTGCTTAATTTATACGCGCGAGCCAATTCTTGCAATACTCTTGGTAATCTGAACGGATAACACCCGGATGACAGCGACGATTTGTGCAATGCAGCGGCGGACGTCAACGGATCGACTGTTAGGCGGCCTCACCGGCAAGCGACGCAATTTGAATTTGCGGTTTTGTAGGCTTGGTGCCCCACCGCACTCGCTATGGGTGCAAAGAAATTACCCTGTTGCCCACGTAACTTACATTCCGCAGCCGCCTCCATGCGATAGGCTACGGTGGTTTCGGGAAAACACGAATCTGCGCTATGAGGATGGACGACGAACCGGCTGATAGACAAAGAGCGGTCTCGGCGGCGGTACGTCGATTCCCGCAGTTTGAATTGGCGATCCATCGGCTGGTGGACCGAAGTGAGGGCTTTCAGGATATGTGCGAGGAACTTGCTGAGGCGGAACTCGCACTGTCGAGGATCGACAAGGTCCCACCGGCATTGCGCGAGTCCAGACGAGCCGAATGGCAGGAACTGGTGGATCGACTAGTTGGGGAGGTCGGAGCCGTGCTGCACGCGGATGCCGCCCGGAAATCGCGTGTCATTCCTTGGCCGCCACGCCAGAACTAATCGGAGGGTGCTTGGAATTTCCGTTGGCAAGCGATCTCTACTTAGCGGACCCGACGGATCCGGATTCCGCACGGGAATTTCCCTGCTGTTCCCGAAGTAGGCAACGAAGAAATAAGCCGCTGTCGATATGAAAAACGATCGGAATCCGATATCCATTAGCTGAGCGGTGCGGATAGAGAATAGAGATATGTTGTTGTCACTGCGGGCGCGCGAAACGATCGCATCGGACATGAAGTAAAAGACAGACTTAGAGGGGACTTCGATATGGGAATCATCCGAGCTCTCGTGTTGGCTTGGGCGGGAACAGCGGCAGCGCTGGTTGCGGTGCCGGCGATCGCCGCTGACGCTGCGACGCAACTTCCTGAAACCGCACCCGCGCCTGCTGAAGCCGCGCCGGCCTGGACCTTCACGGCAGAGCCTTATTTCTGGATGGCAGGCATGAAGGGCAGGGTCGGCGTCAGGGGCCTGTCGCCGGTCGATATCGACGTCGATTTCGGCCAGATTTTCGACCACATCGATTGGTCTCCCCCGCCGGTCATGTTTGCCGGTGAGGCGCGCAATGGCCGCTACGCTCTGTTCACCGACTTCATCTACCTGGGACTCGAGGCCGATGGCACGTCGTCCGGCCCGTTAGGTCTTTCGGCCGAGGCGGACATGAACACGGTGGTGTGGACGTTCGGCGGCTCCTATCGGGTCGTCGACAACGGCACCGCCACCTTGGACGTTCTGGCCGGCGGACGGCTCTGGTACCTGGACACGGATTTGACTGTTACTGGTCCTCTCGCCACGAATGAAGCCAGCGGCAGCAAGACCTGGATCGACCCCATTCTCGGCGTGGCCGGCGATGTTGCTCTCGGCAACGGATTCGGACTCCATGGCGAAGCGGATGTCGGTGGCTTCGGTCTTGGCGCCGATCTCGATTGGCAAGTGCTGGGCACGCTTCAATACCGGTACAGCAATTCGGTCACGCTGGAAGCGGGTTACCGCTACCTTGCCGTAGACTATGACGACGACGGATTTGTGTTTGACATAGCGATGCAGGGACCAATCATCGGTGCCAGATTTCGGTTCTGATTGGATCTGAGCCTGGGATGACTTCGAAACGGGAGAAGAGTTTGAGGAACTGTTTCGTGAGCCTGCCCAAAGTCGGGTGTATCAGCAACGTTTTGTTGGCGTCGGCGTTGGTTGGCCTGCTGTTGGGGTGCGCGTCCCGTCCGACGAATGTGCTGCTGCCTGTGGCCGATACCTCGCCTTCCTCAAGCAAGGTGGAGATGCTGGTCGCAACGACACGCAGTCGTTCCTCCAATCCGGCACAAATGTATACGGGCGAGCGCGGACTGGCCCCCTCGTTCGCGGAAATTACGGTTTCAATCCCTCCGGCATCGGTCCGCAAGGTTGGCGAGGTCGCATGGCCCAAGAAGCTGCCATCAAACCCCGCGACTGATTTCGCAGTCGTGCGGGCCCAGGAATTGACGCTCCAGACAGCGAAAGGGTGGCTTAGCGCCTCTGTCAGGAAGAGCCCGGATCACAGCGTCCTCGTCTTCATTCACGGATTCAACAATCGCTTTGAAGACTCGGTCTATCGCTTTGCGCAGATCGCGAAGGATACGGACACGCAGAGCGTCCCGATCCTGGTCACATGGCCCTCCCGAGGCAGTGCGCTGGCGTATGGCTACGATCGTGAGAGCACCAACTACACGCGAAACGCGCTCGAACTGCTGTTCCAGTATCTTGCACGCGATCCCGAAATCAAGGAAGTTTCGATCCTCGCCCATTCGATGGGCAACTGGCTTGCGTTGGAAGGCTTGCGCCAGATGGCCATCCGCAATGGCGGCCTTCCGGCGAAGTTCAAAAACGTCATGCTGGCCGCGCCAGACGTCGACGTCGATGTTTTTCGTACTCAGATCGCCGACATGGGCAAACAGCACCCGCAGTTCACCCTCTTTGTCTCGCAGGACGATCGCGCGCTCAAAGTTTCGCGACGGGTCTGGGGCGATATCCCCCGGCTCGGATCGATCGATCCGGAACAAGCTCCATACAAGGAAGAACTCGCCAGCAACAACATAACCGTCATCGATCTGACGAAAGTCAAATCCGGCGATCCTTTGCATCACGGCAAGTTCGCCTCGTCACCGCAGGTCGTGCAACTGATCGGGGCGCGAATGGCCGGTGGCCAGACCTTGACCGACAACAGGATAGGCCTCGGCGACACGATCATCCACGCAACGACCGGTGTGGCGGCAGCGGCAGGCAGCGCGGCAGGGTTGGTGATTGCGGCACCTGTTGCAGCGGTCGATCAAAACAGCAGAGAAAATTTAGGCAATCACATCGGCGCCTTGACGGGTTCCCAGACCAGCCGGAAATCGAGCGCTGGCAAGGATTGCGCTGTCTCCTCTCCGACTATCAAAGACTGCAAGAAATAGCCATTCGTCGAAGCCAAAGCGGCAGCACTGAAGCCGATGACGGGGAGAGCCAACCTATCCGCAGGAATGTTGCCGCGGTCCCGTCTGGGCTGAAAAGGGGAATGAATGCGTCGCATCGCTCGGATCTCGCTTGCCATCATCCTTTCGCTAGCCGTCGCAATCTTGACTGCCTGGGTCGGACTTGCCATGTGGTATCGCCTGCCGGTGGCTGAGCTTGGACGGGCTATGGCCGGCGTCCTTTTCATCTTGTTCGGCCTCGCCATCGTCATCGCCCTCTTCAGCCGGTTTCGCATCAGGGCGCTTGTCCTGTTTGTGGCTGCGTTTGCTGTGGTTCTGGTTTGGTGGAGCACCATCAGACCTTTCGATCATGCGGACTGGGCGCCCGATGTCGCCCGTCAGGTGACCGGCACCCGCGACGGGAATCTGTTGACGCTGACGGACGTGCGCGACTTCGAATGGCGTAGCGACACTGATTTCACCGAACGCTGGACAACGCGGACCTACGACCTCTCCAACATTCAGACGGTCGACCTCTTCATGTCTTATTGGTCCGGGACCAAAATCGCCCATGTTATGATAAGCTTCGGCTTTGCAGGAGGTGACTACCTTGCCTGGTCGATTGAGGTGCGGCGCCAGGGAGGCGGCAAGTTTTCACCCATGGCAGACCTGTTCAAGAGCAATCCCCTGGTCATTATTGCGGCTGACGAGCGAGACGTCGTCGGCGTCAGGTCAAACGTTCGGGGAGAGGATGTTCAAATTTATCGACTAAAAGTGTCACCGGACGCGGCCCGGGCGCTCTTGCTGGAATACGTCCTGGACGCAAATGCACTTTCCACGACGCCGGAGTTCTATAATTCCATCACGACGAACTGCACGACCACGATCGTCAAGATGATGCGAGCCGTCGGTGACGTGGTCCCTCTTGACTGGCGCCTGATCGTTAATGGCTATCTTCCCGAATATGCGTATGCACGGGGTGCGCTCGACAGCCGCATGCCAATGTCGGTTTTGAGGGAGTTGGCCCACATTGACGGCCGTGCGCGGGAGTCAGGCCTTTCGCCAGACTTTTCGAGATTGATCCGGATTGGCGTGCCATCTCCCATCCCAAATGCGCATTGATCTGCATCATGTCCGGCGAACGCGTATGAATCGTCACGGACGACGACATATGGAGGGATTCCTGGACACCGGCGCGAATGCCGGTGGCCCAATTATGTCGCAACGAATTGCCGATTGACGCTGCGGGGCAGCGAGGGATTAACCGGGTTGTCTTGCCGCCATGGAGGGCCTCATCGCAGCGCGTGCTGCGCTGCTCTCGGCCGTCGCAGCGATCAATGCCGACATCAGAAAATGGCCAAGTTCCGCGGCCGACTGATGACGATCCCCGGCGTCGGCCATCTCATCGCGCTCGCAGTTACCGCCGTCGTGGATGATGCCGGCCGCTTCAGGAGCGGAGTCACTGCGTGAGGCACTTGTGGCCCATTGCCATTGCCTTGTAGGTCCCCTTCAGATCGACGACAAAGGCCCCCTTGGTTTCCGGGAACACGATCATTTCATATTTTTTCGCTACGTCGCGCTTGAACTTCGGGTCATCTGTCAAGATGTAGCCGCCAGAGTATCCACCCTTGAGTTCGCCGCTCGTGCTAGTGGCCACACCCTCATAGAGATGGCCGTCGATAGAGACGAAGATCTCCGACTTGTTCCCGTTCAGAAGGCCGATATCCTGCTTCGTGAACACGCCAAGATACCCGACCTCCCGATTTGCGGTAACGCCCATTTGCACCGAATTTGGGCCATCTGAGTGCACGATCAAGCAATCTCCGCGGGTTTGATTGGCATAGACGGTCCAGCCCTCGACGTCGTCCCCGTACCGGACAAGCACATCGCTGGCCTTGGGAAGCGGGTTTTGATCTTGTGCGTAGGCTGCCATCGTAGACGAAAGTGCTACTGACGTTGCCGCGATGAGTGTCATGAATTTCCGCATTGGTATTCCCCTTGTGTCAGGCTAAATTTTCGTTGGTTATGATACCCTAGTCGAATGCTCCAGAGGCAGCTGTCATCCTGCGGGGGCAACGCTATTGCGCGCTGTAGTGACCTTGGCCGATCGGCTCACGTCCGGGAACGTAAATAACTGTAACCTACGCACACATACGAACGCCGCCCAACGTCTTGCCGTGCGACCATGTTCGTCAGAACATCCGCAACGACGGCATGATGTCCGGTTTGACGCCATGGCGACCGTTTCTGAGAGATACCCGCAAGTGCAAGCCGTCTACAAAACGTCCCGCAAGTTGCTCGAGACCTGTCGTGAGCGATGTCATATCCGCGTCCTCCGACAGATTGTCGCTCACAATGGTCGTTCCATTTGCTGCCCAACGCCAATTCTGGTGTAGCCCCTTGCGAACGGCCGTCTTGTTTCCGCTCTTCGGGTTCAAGCGGACAGGGTCGGCGTCGTTTCGCGCGTGTTCAGGTCGACTGCGGCAATGGGGGCCGTCATCACCATTCCGGCAACGCCGCCGACCGTCGCTGCAGCCCCACTCGTCGTAGTGCTATTCGAGACCCTCCTCGCTTTGGGCGGCTACGGTCAATCCACGTAGATGACGACGTAACGGCCGCCATAGGGCTGGTAGTATGTCCCGCCGCACTGCCAAACCGCAGCGCCGTTGATGCTAATCCTGACGCAGGCGGGGGGGAGCGCCGCCACGTATATCGTCGAGCGGCGGACGACCCGGCGCGTTGTACGCCGCGCAACGCCGGCGACGCTGCCGGGCGTAAGCGGCCTGCCGACGCGCGCTTCCGCGCTGGAAACGATCGAACCTGCCGGAATGAAGTAACCGCCCATCAGGCTATCGGTCATAAGAAACGCCGTCATAAGAACGGCGACCGAGAGATGATTACGGATGCACCGCGCGTTCATTTGCTGCCCTCCAGTACAAGTTCGCCGACTTCGTCGGAGTCTATCCGCTCCAGCTTTTTCGCGTTGGCCGGAGGCTTGAACGAAAACAGCTCGGCGTCGACCTCACCGGCTTTCCAGTTGCTGAACCGCAATGAATATTGCGGCGCGCCCGTCACCCATTTGGTGGTGACCACATATCTGACAGGCAGTTTCTGGTCGCCTTTGCTGATCCAGATCTGCCAGTCCACGTCGTCATTGCGAAAAGCCAGTTGATCGCACTCGATGCCGCCGACAAAAGCCTCGCCGACCAATCTCCCCGACGTAACGCCTTCGGTCAAAACGGCATAAGGATCGGTGACCAGAAAATCGGCGCCCGCGACGTCGAGCCCGGTCGACACCCTGAATTCCTCGACCGCCTCATCAATCGACGCTCCAGGACTGTCCAACTGTGCATAGACGTTCAAGCCCTTGCCGTGGACAGAGATTACCTTACCGTCAAAGGTGAGTTCTACTTCGGCAAAAGGGCCTTTGCGGGTCATGTGAAAGCCGTCGCCGCGGGACGCCTGGACGGAGCCGGAAGCGCTGTACTGCAACTTCTGGCCGGCCAGATCGACGATCTCATGATCGGTGTCATAGTCGACCGTGAACGCCTGAAAGCCTTTGAGGTGGTTCGTCATGGCCACAAGGATAGCGTCAGCGTCGGCGTCGATGACGTTCTGACTCCACGACGGCGAAACGGAAAGCGCTAGCCCGATTGAGACTGCCGCAATTCCGATAAATCGCGGTCGCGATCTAAAGTGGGACTTCATTACTTGGTTCATGTTTCATCTCCAATCCGGCAATTCATTCGGAAACAGCAGCGTGATCCGGGTGCGAAAGCAAAATCCATTCACTTCAGCCGCGTAGGCCCATCGGTGGTTACAATATTATCGACGCCGTAAAGTTTGAGGCGATCGGATTCGACAGTTCTTGGCCAGTTCTCTACCGCTCATCAATTTCGGCAAATTGGCATGCGGAAGGGCGTCGCCGAGTAGGCCTGCTCCCCGCCAGGAGGCTTGCCGTTTGCTGCCATAGCGCCGTCCCTTATGCGCTAGAATGCGCATAGTCTTTTTGGTGGTGCCAGTATCAGTATGTAAGTTACGTAGTCGGGGGCTGGCGCTGGCGACGCTGTATGCGCCAATGGCCGATTGACATGCTTGTGGCAGGCGGTCCCCAAAGAACCCGCAAATATTCCCGATCCAACCAAGGCTATTGCGCGGTACTGTCACGGGAAGCTCGATCCCCAAGCGTTTGATGATGACTGGAGCCGAAGCCGCTGCGCCATCATCGTACGATCGCGGCTGCGATTTTCGGCGAAGGCGGATACGAAATGACCGCTGAGCGTGGACGCATCCGAAGTTGAATGCGAAAAAACGCGGACTGCGCATCCGCTCTGGCGGGCTAATTAGGCGAAGCTCCGTTCAGCACACCAACGAGGGCCTTCCCGTCCGTGTAATACGGATCGCCACCGCCGTTGCGGCCGTCCTCGGTAGCGCCGGTACCAGGGATCTCGTAACTGGAGGAAAGCTGTCCGGCCGCCGTCAGGTCGCCGATAACCATATTGCGTTCCGCGTCGACATTGGGGCCTATGTGGTGAGTGATCTGGCCGGTGTCATGGCTAAGTCCGACGCCGCGATCGAAACTGGCCGAACCCAGCCAAAGCGGACGGCCATCGCTGCCCAATTTCTTGGTCAGCCAGAAACGGACATGATTGCGCTGGTCCGCGCTGTCTCCGACCGGTTTTTCGAAAGCCAGGTCTTGCTTCCGCCCCTCAAAAAGCAAAGCACTGACAGGGGCCTCCAGATCGGGTCGACGGAGCACGACGCTGAGACCGATATCGATGGAAGAACGGAGCGTGATGGGGTCGGCGGGGTCCCAGTCGGCTGCCACGAATGCACGAATGACCTCTTCCTTCGTTCCGACGAGCCCGACGTTGATCGGATCGCCCGGGATATCCTGCTCGGTATGCGTGAGCATGCTGCCGAAGTCCGCTACGCGTGAGGCATCTCGAAACACCCAGATTTCCGGCACGACAAAATAGGCGAGGAGCAAATAGATGATGGCGAGAGCTAGTACGACCGTTGTGGCAGTCCGTGTTTTGGTTCGACGCGGCATGAGCAATTCCATCCTTCAATGCGCGACGGTCTTCGATCAGCTCAATAGCAGGCGGCTAAAGTGAGTGCCCGTAAGCCGGACGAGGAGGTGCTTGTGTCGCCCGCAGCGAGATCGGAGGCCGCCGGTGGGGGCTCCGTCCTGTTGGTCATTTTCCGATCCTTTGCCTGCAGTCCCAGCGAGGGTTTGCTTCACCTCCCGTGAACTTTGGCGGATCAATTGACGGGGCGGAACGTAACTAACTGTATTCTACTCGGAGAATTAAGCGCGGCAGGCCCACGAAGTCAGCAATCGGCGTCTCTCCGATCGCGGATGGAGGGATCACGCGGCCCGCAATTCTCAATTTGCCGAAATCGGTCATGATGCTTACCAGGACGCTAGCGTCCAACCGAATATGAACAACCCTGACATCGCTATAGTCTGTAATTCTATCTGTAGGATACAGTTAGTTACGTTCCCTAAAGCAAAGCAACCGGCCAAGGTGGCGCGTTCCTGCATGGATCGCTGCTTGGACGAACTTAAAAATCAAACGGGAGAAATGACCATGAACCTCAAGATGCTTTGCACGGGCGCGATGGCGCTTTCGATGATGACCGGCGCCGCACTTGCCGAGCACGGCGGCGCCCTCGACGAGCCGACTAAAATGGCGCCGTTCTACACCGCTGCCGATATGAAGACCTTAAAGTCGGAAACCGACTTCAAGGCCTCGTGGACGGCGTTGAAAGACGAGGATCGCACCGCGATAACGCAGGAATGCGGCGACATAGCCAGTGACCAGACGCATGGCGACTTCTGCACGATGGTTGGCCACCAGTAACACTCCCGGTTTGGTGAACTCGGAGATGGCGGGCAGCGTGAGCTCCGCGACTGACGTCATCCCGCGTTCCCACCGAACATCTTGCCAGGCCCCGGAGGCTCTGGTCACGCAACCCAAGGCAAACGTACGCTCCAGCGCTGGCTTGGGAACGAGGGGCACCCGGTATACCGTTGGCGATCCGGTGGAGTTGGGCACGACAGTCTTCCGCAGGGGGATTAAACTTCTTTCCTGCGGAGGCATCCGCCCGGATCACCGTACCCTCGCGTGTTGAGGTTTTCGAGCGGCCGCCGCGCCTCGTTTCTTCGTCAATTACGGGTTGGTCCACGTAACTTACATACTGCGGCTGGCACGTCACGAATGCCGAGCCTAGGTTGATTTGACAACGTGGCGCAATGCTAGCGAGCATCGGGCCAAACGGCAAAAAAGCATTTTCAGCGGCAGCGCGCCGGTTCCCGCAGTCGGAATTCTCAATCCGTCGGTTGATGGACCGAAGTGAAGCCTTTTGTGACATGTGCGAAGAACTTGCGAAGCGGAAGACGCATGGTCGAAGGTCGACATCGATCCGCGGAATTGCGCAAGGCGAGGGGGCAAGAATGGTAGGCAGGTTGACTGAGGAAATCGGGGACCGCACTGGACGGCAAGGACAAGCACGTGGTCGAGAAGCCGCGCCCGGACCGCTGATGAGTGGCAGTCGCCTCCTGCGAATGATAGGCTTTTTGGTTCCAGCCTTGCTCTTTGCAGGCGCAGCGTCAGCCCAGGACGACACGCAGGAACTCGCCAAAAAGCTGTCGAACCCGATCGCCTCGCTGATCAGCGTGCCGTTCCAATTCAATTACGACAGCGGCTATGGGCCGAACGACGGCGAGAAGGCCTATGTCAACATCCAGCCGGTCATCCCCGTCTCGCTTAATGCCGACTGGAACATGATCTCGCGCACGATCGTGCCCGTGATCTGGCAGAACGATATCGCCGGGCCGTCGGGCGAGCAATTCGGCCTCGGCGACATAACCCAGAGCCTGTTCTTCTCGCCGTCCCAACCGACGGAGTCCGGCATCGTCTGGGGCGTCGGCCCGGTGTTTCTGGTTCCTACCGCGACCGACGACCTGCTCGGCGGCGGCAAATGGGGCGCAGGCCCGACCGCCGTCGTGCTGAAGCAGAGCCATGGATGGACCATCGGCGCGTTGGCGAACCACATCTGGTCGTTCGCCGGCGACAGCGACCGCCGTGACATCAGTTCGACCTTTCTGCAGCCTTTCGTCTCCTACACGACGAAGGACGCCTGGACGTTCACGCTGAACACCGAGAGCAGCTACAATTGGGAGGCCGAGACATGGTCGGTTCCGGTCAATTTCCAGGTCTCGAAGCTGGTCGTCGTCGATAAGCAGCCGATCAGCCTCTTCGCCGGCGTCCGCTACTGGGCTGAAAGCCCCGACAGCGGCCCGGACGGGTGGGGCTTTCGCACCGGAATTACACTTCTGTTCCCGAAAAAATGAGAAGACCGGCGCAGCCCTGCCGGCGCGAAACTTATGAAACGAACGAATTCGATAACTCATCGAACAATAAAGGAGCACGGCAAATGTTGACGAAGCGAGATTTACTTCGCTCGGTCGCGGCGATTGCCGCTGGCGCCGCGATTGCGAACCCAAGCCTGCTGATGGCGCAGAGCTACCCCGGCATCATCGAGGCAAAGGACATCGCCGAGGAAGGCTTCATCTACGGCCTGCCGCTGGTGATGAATTATGCGGTGATGAACGAGTTCGCCGTTGACCCCAAGTCCAGCCAGTTCAAGGCGCCGTTCAACAAGATCGACAACCTCAACCATGTGGCGACCTACGAAGACACAGCGGTGGTCACGCCGAACAGCGACACGCCATACTCAATACTGTGGCTGGATCTTCGTGCCGAGCCGATGGTGATCTCCGTGCCGGCGGTGGAGAAGGAGCGCTATTATTCGGTGCAGTTGATTGACGGCAACACATATAATTTTGGCTACATCGGCAGCCGTGCCACGGGAAACGTTCCGGGTTCTTATCTGGTTGTCGGACCCGACTGGAAAGGCGAGAAGCCCGCCGGCATCAGCCAGGTCTTTTCCTCGACCACCCCGTTCGTTTTCGCCAACTTTCGGACCCAGCTTATCAACGCCGAAGATATGCCGAATGTGGAAAAGGTGCAGGCCGGCTACAAGGCGCAGCCGCTTTCCGCCTTCCTCAAACAGCCCGCGCCGCCCGCCGCGCCGACGATCGACTTCCTTCCCGCCACCACCGCCGGGATCAAGGAAAACTTCTTCCAGTATCTCGATACGGCCCTGCAATTCGTCCCCGAGACGCCAAGGGACAAGGAGATCCGTGCGAAACTGGCGAAGATTGGTATCGGTCCCGGCAAGACTTTCGAGTTGAAAGATCTATCGCTCGAGCACAAGGCAGAAATGCTGATAGGCATGAAGCAAGGTGACGATAAAATCAACAAATGGCTGACCATCGGAAACAAGCCCATCAACGGCTGGAACGTCAGCTCGCTTCTTGGCGACGAAGCCTTCTACAACGGCGATTGGTTGATGCGGGCAGGAGCAGTCAAGGCCGGCATCTATGGCAATGATGCCGTGGAAGCCATGTATCCCTTTACCCGTACGACTGCGACGGGCGATACACTCGACGCCAGCAAGCACAACTACACCCTCACCTTCGCACCCGGACAGCTCCCGCCGGTGAACTCTTTCTGGTCGGTGACGATGTATGACGGCAAGAGCCAGCTGCTGATCAAGAACCCGATCAACCGCTACCTCATCAACTCGCCGATGTTGCCCGGCATGATGAAGAACGAGGATGGCTCGCTCACCCTCTATATCCAGAAAGACAGCCCCGGCGCGGGCAAGGAAGCTAACTGGCTGCCTGCACCCAACGACACGATCTATCTCGTGATGCGCCTGTACTGGCCGAAGACCGAAGCGCCTTCGATCCTGCCCGCGGGCGAAGGGACGTGGCAGCCGCCCGGTATCGTTGTGGCGCAATAACTATCCCGACCAAACAATTATCCCGACCATGCTGATGCGTAGCGTCGGATGTCGATGAGGAGAGAGCAATGATACGCACCACGAGACTGCTTTACGCCACCGTTTCGGTAATGCTGATGGGCCTAACCGCTGCTTCCGCCGAAGCGCCAAAGATGAAGATGACGACGCCGATACCGGATTCGATCGTCACGCCGGAGAGTGTGGACACCAGGCTTGGCAAGTTGAACTTTTTCGATGGCTTCCCGGATGACGCCACCTCGGAGAAGATCTACGACAATCTCGATT
>NZ_RZPG01000144.1:0-396 GCF_004022765.1 Mesorhizobium sp. M6A.T.Cr.TU.014.01.1.1 | reverse complement strand
ATCCCAAGGGAAAGCGCTATGCGCTTTTCCCGGGAAAGCGGTCTCTCACTTTTCCTGGAATTGCTCTGAGCGTGAAATTTGTTTCCTGACACGATTTTTCCGGTTCGAGCGGCGCTTTTTCTCGATTTTGCTCCGGGATAACGCTCCGGTAAGCGGGTTTTGCTACCAATTGCCTTGACAAGCAAAAGCCGGGCCAGTTTTATGGCCGGCTGCAAAATTCTTGCCCGGAAGTCGGGATGCGTAGACGAGGCGTTTGAAACCGAACCATGGCGTTGGCGGCCAAACTACAGCTACGACAATCGCAGTCGCTGGTGATGACGCCGCAGCTGATGCAGTCGATTCGGCTGCTGCAGTTCACCCATGTCGAGCTTGAGCATTTCATCGACGAGGAAATCG
>NZ_RZPG01000143.1:0-400 GCF_004022765.1 Mesorhizobium sp. M6A.T.Cr.TU.014.01.1.1 | reverse complement strand
CTAAACGTCAATACAAAGACACAAACACAACTATTGAATGCACAAAATTGGTTTAAAACCCTAATGGAACCAGAATAAACCTAGGGACGACGAAAATGAACTAAATGTTAATCCAATGACACAAATGAAATAATTGGATGCACAAGATTGGTTAAAAACCCTGATTGACCTAGAATAAACCTAGGGAGGATGAAAATGACCTAAACGTCAATCCAATGACACAAACACACCTATTGAATGCACAAAATTGGTTTAAAACCCTAATGGAACCAGAATAAACCTAGGGACGACGAAAATGAACTAAATGTTAATCCAATGACACAAATGAAATTATTGGATGCACAAGATTGGTTAAAAACCCTGATTGACCTAGAATAAACCTAGGGAGGATGAAAATGAC
>NZ_RZPG01000142.1:0-400 GCF_004022765.1 Mesorhizobium sp. M6A.T.Cr.TU.014.01.1.1 | reverse complement strand
GGCCTGCCGTCAACATTCGGTGATTGGGAATGATCCCAATTGCCATTAAAATTTTCTCGCCAAGGTTGCATTAGTATCTCTATGGTTGTATTGATGCGTGTACAACAATCCTGAATGTGTGGGGGCCTTTGCCATGAAAAAAGTCGTCATCAGCCTTTTCGCGATCCTCGCAGGCATTAGCTTCGCCATGGCCGAGGACGCCGGCTGTGAGGCGTTCAAGTGGCCGGTGACGCGGGAGCAGACCCTGTTTGCCGCGGCACCGGCAACGCCGTCCGGAGCGGCGCTGGCGGTTGGTGCGGCTGCGGACCTGGCGCTGGTGCCGGTAGAGAAAGCCGGTTTTGCGGTAGCGCCCGAACGTGCGCCGGCATCGGACACGTTTGGCGCCGTTGCCAGCGTGGAG
>NZ_RZPG01000141.1:0-401 GCF_004022765.1 Mesorhizobium sp. M6A.T.Cr.TU.014.01.1.1 | reverse complement strand
TCGCCAATCCGCCCTACATGAAAGACACCCAGGAGCGCGCGTACCGCCATGGCGGCGAGCATCTGGGCTCGGAACTGTCGGTGCGCATTCTCGGGCAGGCCATTGAGCGACTGGCGCCAGGCGGCAGCGTGCTGTTGTACACCGGCGCGCCTTCCATCGACGGCGAAGATGTCTTTCTGCAACAGGCTCGAGGGTTGATCGACCGGCCCGATCTTGCCTGGTCCTACCGCGAGATGGACCCGGACGTGTTCGGTGAAGAGCTGGAAACCGAGACCTATCAGCAGGCTGACCGCATCGCCGCCGTTGTGCTGACGGTCACGCGCACCCGGTGAGATACCCATCGACGCCGGACGGGCGTTACTTCGTCGTCAAGGGCCAGCTTTGGCGGTGCAGCAATCCAG
>NZ_RZPG01000140.1:0-401 GCF_004022765.1 Mesorhizobium sp. M6A.T.Cr.TU.014.01.1.1 | reverse complement strand
TCAGACGGACGGTCGGGCTTTGACCAGGCGAGATCACCTGCCAAATGCGCCGGCCGTTGAATTTCAGTGATGTATGGATCAATGGTTTCGCTTTGCGCGTCGGGTTGAAGCGCATTAGAGCAGCGCCACGGTCAACTCTCCCCAGTACGGCGGCCTCCGGAACATGCACAGCATCAAGCGGTTCATCCCCGCCACCTTCGTCGTCTTGTGGGCCACCGGCTTCATCGGTGCGCGCTACGCCATGCCGTGGGCGGAACCGTTCACCTTCCTCGCCGCGCGTTTCGTCCTCGCTGCTATCCTGCTGGCCGTCCTGATGCTTGTGCTTGGCTCGAAAAGAGCCACCCGCCAGGAGGCGCTGCATGCCACCGGCGCCGGCATCCTGATGCATGGCGTCTATCTCG
>NZ_RZPG01000139.1:0-402 GCF_004022765.1 Mesorhizobium sp. M6A.T.Cr.TU.014.01.1.1 | reverse complement strand
GTCTCGGTGGGCTCGCCGACCTACAAGGGCAGCTATACCGGTCTGTTCAAGCATTTCTTCGATCTGATCGATCCGGCAGCGCTGCGGGGGAAGCCCATCGTGTTGACGGCGACCGGCGGTGGCGAGCGCCATGCGCTGATCGTCGAACATCAACTGCGGCCGCTGTTCGGCTTCTTCGAGGCCTTTGCGCTGCCGACCGCCGTCTACGCCACCGACAAGGATTTCACCGACGGCGTACTGCGCTCCGAGGCGATCCTGAAGCGTGTGGCGCAGGCGGTTGACGAGGTCGGCTTCGTGCTGGCCAACCGCTCGGCCGGCAGGATCGCCGCCGAATAGGCTTTGTCACCAGATTGCGATCGAAACAGGCGAGGGCAGCGCCCTCGCTTACCCGCAATTTACGAC
>NZ_RZPG01000138.1:0-402 GCF_004022765.1 Mesorhizobium sp. M6A.T.Cr.TU.014.01.1.1 | reverse complement strand
CGTGAAATGGCAAATCCTCCCGGGCATTTCGACTGTCTATGACGGCATGCCTTTTGGCGAGCGCATGCAGGCGATCGCTCTGCCGGCGGCAGCGCTGACGCTGGTCGTGCTCGCCCACATGATGCGCATGACACGCGCGGCGATCCTCAATGTCATGCAGTCGGCCTATGTCGAGACCGCGGAACTGAAGGGCCTGTCGGCCTTCAACGTCATCCGCAAGCACGCCTTCCCCAATGCCATCGCGCCGATCATCAACGTCGTCATGCTCAACCTCGCCTACCTGATCGTCGGCGTCGTCGTGGTCGAGGTGATTTTCGTCTATCCGGGCATGGGGCAGTATCTTGTCGACCACGTCACCAAACGCGACGTGCCGGTGGTGCAGGCGGTCGGCCTGATCTTCGC
>NZ_RZPG01000137.1:0-357 GCF_004022765.1 Mesorhizobium sp. M6A.T.Cr.TU.014.01.1.1 | reverse complement strand
CGACAGCATCGACGAGGCGATGCCGATGCGCCGCTCGATCTCCGGGGCGGGCGTGCCGGCCTGTTTGAGGCCAAGGCCCATATTGTTCTTTACCGTCAGATGCGGATAGAGCGCATAGGTCTGGAACACCATGGCGATGCCGCGCTTGGCCGGCGGCGTGGCCGAGACGTCCGCGCCATCGATGACGACGCGGCCCGAGGTCGAATCCTCCAGTCCGGCAATGACCCTGAGCAAGGTCGACTTGCCGCAGCCGGACGGCCCGACGAAGACAACGAACTCGCCGTCGTTCACTTCGAGGTTGATGCCCTTCAGCACCTCGACCGGCCCAAAGGCCTTCTTCACGTTCTCGATGTTCAG
>NZ_RZPG01000015.1:119772-178373 GCF_004022765.1 Mesorhizobium sp. M6A.T.Cr.TU.014.01.1.1 | reverse complement strand
AACAGCTTCACCGCCGCCGAAGCCGAAATGCCGAACCGTTTGGCGGCAGACCGGCGGCTTTCACCACTCAAAACCGCCGCCACCACCCGCTCGCGAAGATCATTGGAAAGGGGTCGAGTCATCAGATGCTGGCCTCCACTCCAGCCAGCATCTTGAATCACAAAACCCACAAATCTGGAATCCCCTTCGATTCCATCAAGCCGTGAACCGCTCTAGAGCCAACCAGAGGCTCATCGGTTAAGTTCCGGAAAATACGGATCGGAGAAAAGCCGCCGGCCGCGCTCGCCTTGCAAACAGTCGACCGGTGTCGCCGCGTCGATCCGGATCGTCCCGAGACCGGCCTTGGGATCGGCCCAAGGGTCGGCAACACCGCTGACCTCTAGGACCAACTTGCGGCGTATGGCGGTCACGAATTCGGAAGCGGCATAGACCGGCAGCACGAAAGAGCCGGGTCCGCCGGTAACGCACTCGGCATAGTATTGGTCGAGATGGCTGAAGCTGGGCGATGGGCTGATCAGGATCGGCAGGCCGTTGATGACGATGCCGTTTGCCACCGCGGCGTCGCGTGTCGTGGTGACGGGCATGCCGATGTTGTTGGGGCCATCGCCTGAAATGTCGATCACCCTGCGTGTCGCGTCGAAAGCGGTTCCACCGAGAAGCTTCGCGCCGAAGGCGAGCGCACCGGAAATCGAGGTGCCGCGAAAGCTCCTGAACGGGCGGGCCTCGATCTTGTCGGCAAAAGCGCTGGCGCTCTCGGCGTTGTCGATGACCTGCCAGGCAATGAGCGCATCGTCGCGAACGGTGCCTGCCCATTCGAAATAGGCGAGCGCGATGCGGCCCTTCACACCCGAGCGTACCGCCTTGATGAAGTCGGGGTGGCGCAGCGCCTCGACATAGCCGGCGCGCTGCAGGGCGAATTCCCTTTCGTCCATCGAGTGCGAAATGTCGACCGCCAGCACCAGTTCGACGTCCACGGCAATGGTATCGGCAGGCGCGGCCAGTGGTGCTGCCTGGGCGCAGGCAAGGCAGGCAAGCAGGCTAATGCATGTCGCCCAAGAGTGCGCAGCGGTTCTGGGGTAACGACATGCATAGAAACAAAGACTTAAAGCGTGTCGCATGAATCTCTTCAACGGGACGCGCTTTAAGCACGTCAAGCGTGGGTTCAACGCCGCAGACCTCCGAACGATATCGGCAATCTTTCGCTGCGATCGCGGCGAAATAAAGCTTGGCTGCGCATAGCCGGCTATGTCTCTTGGTAGGCTGCGGCGACGGCCGGGGGTGGCTCGATCGCGCCGGCCTGACATGGACTGGCTTGAGAGCTGGTCGGCCGACGTCTTTCACGATCGCCAATGAGCGCGGAAAGAATTCACTGTTATGCTGGCCACGGCCGATATTGAGGATCGCGGCGTCGGCAAGACGCGCCTCCAGCATCGACAGCACCCGCCTCAGCGTCGCGCCATCGAACGTGTCCAAAGCCTCGTCGATGATCACCCATTTCGGCTGCCGCAGGACCAGCCGGGCAAAGGCAAGCAGGCGCTGCTCGTCATCGCTCAATTCACGCTCCCAGCGCGCGGAGCGGTCGAGTGAGGACGACAGACGCTCGAGACCGACGTCGGCAAGCACCGCCGAGATCTCGGCATCGCTGACAGCGGCATTGGCGTGGTCGAGCACCTCGCGCAGTGTGCCGAGCGGGAAATAGGGCTTGCGGGGGACGAAGGCGGGCACGTCTCCGGCCGGCATGCCGATCCGTCCGCTTCCCCACGGCCACAGGCCGGCAATCGCGCGAAAGAACAGCGTCTTGCCGGCGCGCGGATCTCCGGTAATCATGACGCGCTCGCCGGCGCGGATTTCGACATGGGCCTCGGCGAGCTTCGTACATCCATCCCGCGACGCAATCTCGAGTTTCTCGAATGTCAGCCTGCCATTCGGGTTTTCGCCGATCGTGATGCGTTCTTCGGCGTCGTGCAGCACATCCGTTTCAACAAGCGCGATGCGGAAATCGGCGACGCGCATCAGCGTGGCGCGCCAATCGGCGATACCGCCGATATTGTTGATAAACCAGCGCAACGAGGAATGCACCTGGTTGAAGGCGCCGACAGCCATCATCAGCCCGCCGAAGCTGATATCGCCGGCGAAATAGACCGGCGAGGCGACGAGGATCGGCGCGACGACAGTGATCCAGCCATAGGTATCGGTCACCCAGGAAAGATTGATCTGGGCGCTGTAGATACGCCGCATCGCGCCCAGCACCGTGCCAAGGTCGAACTCCAGCCGTCGTCTCGCGTCGGCCTCGCCGTGCGCAAGCGCGATGGCATCGACATTCTCGTTGACGCGGACCACCGACGAGCGCAGCTCCGCTTCACGCGTATAGCGGTCGCTGTTGAAGCGGATGAGCGGCCGTCCGACCAGCCAGCTCAGCCAGGAGGCGGTGCCGGCATAGAGGATCGCGGCCCACACCATGTAGCCCGGCATGGCCAGCGAATAGCCGCCGATATGGAAGACGAAACCCGAAGACAGCGACCATAAGACGCCGACGAAGGAAACAAGCAGAATAAACGACTGCAATAGCCCTATGCCGAGACCGGTAGAAAGATCGGAGAGATGCCCGGCATCCTGCTGCAGGCGCTGGTCGGGATTGACGCCGATGGCGCCGGCGTTGGCTAGCCGGAAGGCGCGCGCCGGCCGCATCCATTCACCGATCAGATCGAGGGTCAACGCCTCACGCAGCTTCAGCCGAATCATCTGGTCGAGCCAGGTCTGGCCGACATTGAGCACCACAAGCCCGCCGGCGATGGCGGCAAAGATCATAAGCTGGTGCAGAAAACCCTGCATGTCGCGCCGCGCCAGCGCGTCGTAGAAGGGCTCGTTCCAGCGATTGAGCAGCACCTGCCCGATCGAGGTTGCCACAATGACGGCAACTATGCCGATGCTGGCCCAGAGCAGTTGTTTGCGGATCGGCGAGGTACCCAGCGCCAGCTTGATTGTCGCCAGTTGGTCGCGCAGGCTGCTGGCCTCGATCGACGCGGCAATCGGCTTGGTTTTGGCCTCGACATCCGGATGATCAGCCATTGGGGAAGTCCTTGGATTCGGAAGCGGTGCTGAAACCGGTGAACATGTCGACTCAATCGGGTAGCGAGCTCGCCCCCGACAGATAGGTGAGAAAAAGCACGATTCCGATCACGAAAATGTCATCGACGGACCGGCAACGATGCGTTCCCGGTCCGCGATATCCGGCCGAGCCTTGTGGCGCCATGCGGGGAGAAAACCGGTACGAAGACGCGACGAGACGCGCGCTGGGCGACCGGCACGCCCTGATAGAGCCGCTTCTGCGCCTCGACCACGATGACGCCGGAAAAGATCGGCCAGAGCCTGCGGCCGGCGCGCTCCAGCACGTTGTGGAGCTGCATCATGAAGCGTCGCCGCGATGGCGGGAAAAACAGGGCATCGGACCAAGCGGCGGGCGTGAAGTTTGCTTCGCGCAGCAATTCGGTGAGCTGGCCGCGCGAGAAAGGCCGGCCGCTGCCGAACGGCGTATGCTCGAAACGGGCCCAGACACCGCGCCGGTTTGGCACGACGATGACGACGCGGCCGGCGGGCGACAGCACCCGCCAGATTTCGTTTAGCGTCTCGCGCGGGTTCTCGGCATGTTCGAGTGAATGGACGAGCAGCATACGGTCGATGGAGGCATCGACCAGCGGCAATTCCTCATCGAAGACCAGCGCGGTCGCGGTCGGCCCCGTGGCAGGCCAGACCACCGCGCCTTGCGTCGCCGGCATGAAAGCAAAGACCCGCTCTGCGTCGGTGCCGAATCGCTCCAGCCACGGCAAGGTGTAGCCAAGGCCAACAAGCCGCTCATTGGGCACGACAGCCCATATCGAGGACAACGCCATGGTGATCGAGCGTTCGGCCAATCGCCCGAGCGTGGTCGAATAGAAAGAGCGGAGATCGACGATATCGGAATGCATGCGCGGGACGGTATCTTCGATGCAGTCCAAGTTCAACAAAGGCGGATGACATCCGCGGACAAGCGCCCTATGTCTGCGGCGATAAAGGAGAGATGCGATGCCGGTCGAAATCGAACAGTTCATGTGCCGCAGCGACAATTTCGGTGTGCTGGTGCACGACCCCAAAAGCGGCCAGACCGCGATTATCGACGCGCCGGAGGAGGCGCCGATCCTGGCTGCGATTGAGCGTACCGGCTGGACGCCGACGATGATCCTGACCACCCATCACCATGTCGACCATGTCGAAGCCAATCTGGCGCTGAAGGAACGCTTCAAGCTGCGCATCGTCGGACCGGAGGCAGAAAAGGCCAAGATCCCCGGCATCGACGAAACCGTCGAGCAAGGCTCGGTCATCCACCTCGGCGAGGAGAGGATCGACGTGATCGCCACGCCCGGCCACACGGCAGGCCATGTCTCCTATCATCTGCCGGCGTCGAAAGTGGCGTTCACCGCCGACACGCTGTTCGCGCTCGGCTGCGGCCGGCTGTTCGAATGCAAGCCGCCGGTGATGTACGATTCGCTAAAGAAGCTCGCGGCACTTCCGGCCGAGACGGTCGTCTATTGCGGCCATGAATACACGCTTTCCAACGCCCGCTTCGCGCTGACCGTCGACCCGACCAATTCGGCGTTGAAGGAGCGCGCTGCGAAAATCGAGGCGCTGCGCGCCGATGGCAAGCCGACGCTGCCGACGACGATCGGCGAGGAATTGTCGACCAATCCGTTCCTGCGCTGGCACGATCCAGCAATCCGCAAGCATCTCGGCATGGAGAAAGCCTCCGACGTCGAAGTGTTCGCCGAGATACGCAAGCGCAAGGACAATTTCTGAGCGCCATTGATGGTCTGGAAAGCATGACCACCTCCGCCGAAATCATCGCAACGCTTGGCCTGAAACCGCATCCGGAAGGCGGCTGGTATGCCGAGACCTTCCGCGATGGCGCAGAAGGCGCGCGCGGCCATTCGACCGCAATTTATTTCCTGCTGGAGCAAGATCAACTGTCGGCCTGGCACCGGGTCAAGGACGCGGCCGAGGTCTGGCACTTCTATGCCGGCGACCCGCTGGCGCTGTCGATGCATGAGGAAGACGGGCCGGTGGTCGAGCAGGTGCTCGGCGCGGCACTGGCGGCGGGCGAGCGGCCGCAGATCGTCGTGCCGGCAGGCTGGTGGCAGTCGGCACGCAGCCTGGGCGAATGGACGCTGGTCGGCTGCACCGTGGCGCCGGGCTTCGATTTCGCGGCCTTCGAACTGGCCGCACCAGGCTGGAGTCCTAACCCAGCAGGAAACCCAGAGTGATCCCCAGCTGGGCGGCGTAATACAGCGCCCAGACCGCGTAGCGCATCCAGGCGCGGTGCGGCGAGATGGCGGACAGCAGGTACTTTTCCGAGGCGAGCAACCCGTCGGACGCCATGAATAGCACGGCGCCGCTGATAACCCAGAAATTGCTCAGGGTGAGTGCTGAAATCCCCATAGCAAGCATTGCCGCGATATAGACGCTGACGGGAAGGCGCAAGGCGGGACCGACGCGGCGCCAGAGCGCAAAAAGCATGGCGAGCGCGAACACGATCATTACCACGGCAATCGCCGCACGCCACGGCTCGGCCGAGAGCAGCCCGATCCCACCGCCGGAACGCAGGAACAGCGCGATGTAAAGCCCATGCGCAACGAGAAAACTGGCCAGCCCGCCGAGAAAAGCCTTATCAGCGTCGCGCGACAGGAATGCATCGCCGGTGGCGCTGAGCGCCAGCGCCGCGACGAGCAACCAGGGACCGCCCTGCAGCGATGCCAGCACGGCAAGCATCGCCACGGCCAGCGTCTTTGCCGCCGAGCGCGCCAGCGTTGGTGACATGTCGATGGTGAAGGCGTAGATCACGGCCGCCACCAGCGAAAACAGCAGCGTCGCATTGGCGTTGGCGTCGATGCCGCCGGGAAACGGCATCACGCCCCGGCCTCGCTCGTTGCCTGCTTGCGTAAGAACAGCGATTTCGCCGCAAGGGCTGCCCCGCCGGTGATCAGCACGCAGGCAGCGAGGATGCGCAAGGACGGCTCGGCGAAACCGGCTGATATCAGCACCAGCGTCGACAGCAGCGGCGCGGCATAGCTCGCCGCGCCAAGCACCTGGATGTTGCCGCGCTTGACGCCGATATCCCAGGCGTAGAAGGCCGCGCCCACCGGCATCAGCCCGAGGCCGAGCACGGCCAGCCACTGGCCGGCGCCGACGGGCAGCACCGTCTCTTCCAGCATGAGATGGCAGATAAGCGAAAGCGCTGCGGTAGCCGCACAGAACCAGGTGACGATGCTTGTAGGCACCGACGGGAAGCGCCGCGACAACAGCGAATAGGACGACCACAGCACGGCGCAGATGCCGGCCATCGCATAGCCGAAGGCATAATGTGCGTCGAAGGCAAGCCCGCCGCCCTTGGTGACGATCAGGAAAGTGCCGGCGAGACCGAGCAGCGCGCCGACGACGTGGTTCCAGGCCAGCCGCTCGCCCGGCATCAGCGCCGACCCGAGCACAATCAGCAGCGGCCATAGATAGGCGATGAGGCTCGCCTCCACCGCCGGCGCGTTGCGCAGCGCGGTGAAGTAGAAGAAATGATAGCCGAACAGGCCGGCAATGCCGATCACCCACACTCGGCGCGGTATCTTCTCGCTCCTGTCGGCGGCCGGCATGAATAGCCGCGCGACGAGCCCGACGCCGGTGCCGATCGTGAAGGTGATCGCCGAGAGCAGGAACGGCGGCACCGCGCCGGAAGCGTCCGTAAGCAGCGCCAGCAGCGCCCACATGGCGACCGCCGAGAAGCCGATCAGTGTTGCGCGCCCCATGTCCGTCTCCGGCGGCGCGCGATCGCGCCTATTCTGTTGCTTCGAACCGCTCCGCGCTGACGGTGAGAGTGCCGATTTTCGTCGTGACCGCGGCGTGGATCGGCGCATATACGCCGGTTTGGCCAAGCGGCGCAAACGTCACCATGATGCGGCTGCGCTTTTTCAGGTAATTCAATGCCTTGCGGTTCTTGCGATAACCCGCCACTGGCTCAAAACCCATCCTGCAAGTGACGGTATCGCCCTTGTAGCCGCGCACCGAGGTCGAGCCCTTCGAATCGTAGGTCAACGTCAGATCGGCGCGCATCTCGCCGTCGTAGAGTTTCACCGTGCGCCCGCAAACCTCGTCGAGACTATCGGCATGGATCACGGTGGCGGCCATCGGATCGAGCACCGAGGCGAGATCGCTGGCGCCCAGCGGTATCCAATTCTTCGGATTGCGCTTCTTCGGCGCCGGCACGACCTTTGTCGCGGTAACAGTGCCATTGGCGAACTGTATATCGATCATCGACGCCTTCTCGCCCGACTTGTAGTCGGCGCGGAACGCCTGCGGCTGCAATCGCTTGCCCAAAATCTTGCCCTTTGATGAGATCGTGCCACGCGTGTCGTCGAACATTGTGGCGAGGCCGGCGCTGGAGACGCTGCCATCGATCGAATAGGTGTCGCCTTGGTAACTGCTGGAAAAGATTGCCTTCGCCACAGAGAGGCCGAGGATCGACACCGTATACTCGCCCTTGAAGGATTGCGGCGTGGCGGCAGACGTTGCCGTCGGCAGCGCCACGGCAAGCGAGGCAAGGAGAGCATGAGACGAACGAAGCATGGCGGGATCGGTCCTCGATTTTTGACCGGAGATGGCAACTCCGGCCTGGCATGTCCCTGTGCGACCGCTTATAGGCTGAATTCCGGCCTTTATGTGAAAGGCGCCGTCACAGCGTTGCCCAACGATGCCTTCTTCTGCGAGCCGGCATTCAGTTCGACAAGCTCACCTAGGCCTGGCACCCAATTTCGCCGTCAAGCGCTTCGATGCCGGGCCTGTTCCTCGGGCCGGCCAAGGTCGAAATCCGTGGGACGTTCAGCCAATGGCCTTCAAGTCGCGTAGTTTAAATTTTTCTGATCGTTTACGTCTGTACGATTGTAAGTGAAATTTCTGCCGTTGAACTCGCGACAGAAGGCGGTCACACGCTCTTTGCCAAACGCGTCTTTGTACGTGATCTTGCCGTACACGAAGAGGCGCTGACCGGTCGCGCGATGCTCTCCAATCAGGTCACCCAAGCTGCGGCCCTCAAACTGAGGAATCCAGCCCTTAAAAGGCCACGGTTCATCTTGTGGTATAATGGAATCGTCGGGATACCTTCTCTCGAAGGGGCAGTTTTTTGGGTCGGGGGGACTGTCGGCCAAAGTATAGGAAATGCTCAGCTTCTTAACCAAAGCCGGAGTGCGTCCGTAGTTTCTAAAAGTGACTCCATTGGTGGCAATAATGGTGCCATCCTTTTTCTTGGTCTTAGCGGTTACAAAGAGTCTGACGTGCGGACGCTCAGAATTGACGAGTCCCCGAGCGGCTCGTTCAGCAGCCAAAGCCGCGCCGGCAGTGGGGATCAAGGTCAAAAGCAAAAGAGCCAAGCCAGCTGCACTTACATAGAGTGTCTGCCAGCTAGCCTGCGCGCTTTCCTGTGCGGCATGAGCTGCGGACCATTGGGCGCAGATATCTGGCCCATTCCGGGCGCTGGTATCGTTGCAGTGCTCTGTATCGTCGCTGGAGCGCTCTTGCAGGCCGTCGCTGGCTTCTTCGATATTTTCGGTATTAGCCCGATAACTTTCGTGTACAGCCCTGTCGGCTGGATTATATGGCTTATCGTGAGCTACGGTTGAAACCAGAATCGTAAACAATGATGCTAACAGGACAATCCTTAGCGCCCCGCGCTGATTTCTCTGTTTCATCTTTGCAAAACACCTGCACCTTGGAGACTCAGATGACCCCTGAACCGTCAACAAATCTGTGTTTCATAGCAACGGCCATGGACGGAGAATATCGTAAAGGACCCCTGCAGCGTTTTCTGCGGTTCAGGGATCGCAGATTATCGTCAAATCGCGTCGGACGCGTCATCGTGGATGTGTACTACCTCATAAGCCCATTCGCGGCTAAAACACTCGTAAGACATCCCCTTCTTCGTAGGGGCGCTCGTTGGTCATTGCATGTATTAGCTAAAGCCATCTAAATTAAATTAGATAAAAAACACTGCACCAGTCCTGATCGTTAGCATGGAGCGTGACAGTGACGCCCAGAAAAAGTACTCATTAGAGCTTGCTGCAAATGGTCGCCTTTCTCCTCAAAGCGAAGCCAGCATTTGACCAGATAAGCATACGCGACATCCTTTTCACTCAGATCAACTTCCAGAAGGTTAGCCGCTGATGCCTTGCAGGCTGTCATCTCGCCCATACGTACCGTCTAGCATCTCCAAGCCTGCCCAGTTGAGAGTGCTCCCGTCTCATATGTCGTCAGCAAGCCGGAGCTTGACGCATCGGCGAAATGCAACTAAGGAACGCCAACTTTTCCATAAGGCCGCCTGACCGAAACCGCGCGCCACCCGGCGCGGGCTCAAAGGTTTGGCCAGACCGAGAACTGAAGGTTTAGAACCATGTCCCGTACCTGCGAACTCACTGCCAAGGCAGTCATGTCCGGCAACAATGTGAGCCACGCCAACAATAAGACCAAGCGTCGCTTCCTGCCGAATCTCGTCAATGTGACGCTGATCTCGGAAGCGCTGAACCAGAATGTGCGCCTGCGCATTTCCGCCAACGCGCTGCGTTCGGTCGAGCATCGCGGCGGCCTTGATGCGTTCCTGGCCAAGGCCGACGCCAAGGAGTTGTCGCAGCGCGCCCGCCTGCTGAAGAAGCAGATCGCCAAGAAGCTGGCCGAACAGCCGGCCGCTTAATTTTTCAGGCGGCTGCCTTCCAAGGAGTGTCGTCCGAACTCGGTATGACACCCCGCTGGTTCCATTACCCAGGATAAAAAAATGAGTTTTTTCTCCCGATATCTGCCCTTTGTTGCGGCCATGGCGCTTGTCGTGGTGGCGTCGAACATCCTCGTGCAGTTTCCGGTGCAAGGTGCGATCGGCGGCCTGTCGCTGGCCGACATTTTGACCTGGGGCGCCTTCACCTATCCCTTCTCGTTCTTGGTCACCGACCTTGCCAATCGCCGCTACGGCCCGGCCGTGGCGCGCCGGATCGTCTTTGTCGGCTTCATGGCGGCGGTGATCTGCTCGATCCTCATCCCGCCCTTGCTGTTCCGCCACGGCCTGATCGAATTCGAGACGGCCGCCGACCGGCTGGTGCGCATTGCGGCGGCTTCCGGCGCCGCGTTCCTGATCGCGCAATTGCTCGACGTGACCGTATTCAACCGGATGCGCCGGCAGAGCTGGTGGCGCGCGCCGATCGTCGGCACGCTGGTCGGCTCGGTGTTCGACACCGCCGTGTTCTTCACCGTCGCCTTTTCGGCGGCCTTCGCCTTCGCTGGCCCGAACGATGGCTTCGCGCTCGAAACCGCGCCGCTGATGGGCGTGCTGTCGGTCGAGACCATGCGCTGGGTGTCATGGGCGCTCGGCGACCTCGGCGTGAAGCTGATCATCGCCGTGGTGGCGCTGATCCCCTATCGGCTGCTTGCCGCCCGCTGGAGCCAGCCGGCACTGGCGGCATAGGCAGTGATCCCATGGGTCCAGCTCGACACTGCAAAAACGCCTGACGGCGGCCGGGAGCTTCGCCTGAAACGGCGCGGCGCCGAGTTCTCGATCATGCTTGGCTCGAACGAGCTGATGAACAGCCGCCTCAGCGGCTCCGAGGAAGCGCTGGCCAGCCTGACTTGCCAAAGGATTGCCGGCCGCAGCCAGCCGAAAATCCTGATCGGCGGGCTGGGCATGGGCTTCACGCTGCGCGCTGCCCTTGCCGAGCTTGGCGCCGATGCCGGTATCGTTGTTGCCGAGTTGGTGCCCGCCGTCGTGGCGTGGGCGCGCGGCCCGATGGCCTCGGTGTTCGGCGGCTGTCTCGACGATCCGCGTGTGATTGTTCGCGAAGCGGATGTCGGGCAGCTCATGCGATCGGAAGCCTCTGCCTGGGATGCCATTCTGCTCGACGTCGACAACGGGCCGGAAGGAATCGTCCACAAGGCCAACGATGCTCTTTACAGTCTAGCCGGGTTGAACAGCGCGAGAGCAGCGCTCAAGCCCGGCGGCGTGCTGGCGGTCTGGTCGCAGGGACCCGACAGCGGTTTTACCCGCAGGCTCAAGCAGGCAGGCTTCGCGGTCGAGGAAGTCAAGGTCCACGCCAACGGCAAGCGTGGCGCGCGCCACGTCGTCTGGGTCGCGATCAACGGACTCCGGCCTGCGGCAGCCAGCGCGAAGCTTTAGACTTCTTTTCGGCTTATCGGCCATCCCTCGCCGACCGCCTCTCAATCCTCGTGCAGGACGAATTCCAGGTAGAGGTTGCGTTGCAGCATCGAGTGGTTGTCGTCCGAGATCAGCGACACCATCAGCGCGCCATCGTCGCGGGTCCAGACGTCGAGCCCTTCCATATTGTCGATCTGGTAGGCCATGTCGGCTTCCATCAGCACCGGCCCGTCGGCGACGGCGCCCTTCTCGACGCTTTCACCATAGATGCGCCTCAGCCGCATCTTGACGCCGCCGGCCATCGAGAAGCTGCGCTCCAAAAGCAGAAGGTCGCCGTCCGGCAGGAACGCACCGTCGGTGATGTCGAATTCACCGTTGCGCTTGACGGTGAAGACGCCCTTGTGCGGCCCTTCGATGACAGCCGCATAGATGTTGCCTGATTTGTCGAGGCTCTTTTCCGACACCACGACCAGCCCGCCCTCGTGCTGCCCGTGAGGATTGGCATGGGTGCCTGTCTCAAAGCCGCGATTCCGACGAAGCTCCCAGGCCGGAATCAGGAAGTCCAGTTGCTTCAACGGCGCCTTCATATCGTGCGGATCGAATTTGAACTGGGCGACACGGTGGTTGCGCTCGAAGCCGACCGTGGCAATGCCGTCCTTGACCGCAAGGCCTTCGGCGTCGACCTCCCATTTCTCGTCGATCGGCTGGCCTGATGCGTCGATCATCTGCTGCATGCGGAAATTCTGGATGCCCGACGGGCGCTTGTCGGCATCATGAGTGACCGTGCCGAAGAACCAGAAACCGGTGTCGGCGACGCCGATGAAATCACTGCCGGGCTTGAGGAAGCGAAACGCCGACAGCGCGCCGAAATCGCGTGACGGCGAAGTCATTTCCAGCCCGCCGACGAATTCGAGCGGACCGAACCGCTTTTCGTCACGGCCGATGTGAAACCGGGTTATCGGCCGTGCCGAGATTTCGATCGGCTCGACCGAAACAGGGCCGACTGCGATGGAAGGCGACAAGGCGATGCCGGCAAAGAACAGCGCTGTGGCGGCGAAAAGCGTCTGCCGAAAGCCGCCCCGCAAAAAAATCATCCGGCACGCCGCATGCCGCCGCGTCGCGTGTCTCGCGCGCTTTCCTCGCCAAACAGCGAAGCGAGCTGCTCGGTCATGGCGCCGGCCAGTTCCTCGGCGTCGACGATGGTGACGGCGCGCCTGTAATAGCGGGTGACGTCGTGGCCGATGCCGATGGCCAAGAGCTCGACCGGCGAGCGCGTCTCGATCAGTTCGATGACGGCGCGCAGATGCCGTTCGAGATAGTTGCCCGGATTGACCGACAGTGTCGAATCGTCGACCGGCGCGCCGTCCGAGATCATCATCAGGATCTTGCGCTGCTCCGGCCGGGCGATCAGGCGGTTATGCGCCCACAGCAACGCCTCGCCGTCGATGTTTTCCTTAAGCAGGCCCTCGCGCATCATCAGGCCGAGATTGCGGCGTGCCCGCCGCCACGGATGGTCGGCGGATTTGTAGATGATGTGGCGCAAATCGTTGAGCCGCCCGGGATTGGGTGGCTTGCCTTCCTTCAGCCATTTCTCGCGTGCCTGCCCGCCCTTCCAGGCGCGGGTGGTGAAGCCGAGGATCTCGACCGAAACGCCGCAGCGCTCCAGCGTCCGCGCCAGAATATCGGCGCAGGTGGCGGCGACCGTGATCGGCCGGCCGCGCATCGAGCCCGAATTGTCGAGCACCAGCGTCACCACCGTGTCGCGGAATTTGGTGTCCCGTTCCTGCTTGAAGGACAGCGGCTGCATCGGATCGATGACGACGCGCACCAGCCGCGCCGGATCGAGATAACCCTCTTCGAGATCGAAATCCCAGGACCGGTTCTGCTGCGCCATCAGGCGGCGCTGCAGCCGGTTGGCCAGCCGGCCGACTACGCCGGACAGGTTGGCAAGCTGCTTGTCGAGGAAGGCACGCAGCCGATCCAGCTCCTCTTCCTCGCACAAATCTTCCGCACCCACCGTCTCGTCGAAGGCGGTGGTGAAGACCTTGTAGTCGATCTCCTTCGACAGGTTGGCGAAGGGATTGTCGTTGCGGCGCGCCTCGCCGGGCGTCTCGGCATCGGCGTCATCATCGTCGGACAGGTCGTCGGCGGTGGCATCTGACGCCTCCGTCTCGGCCGATTGCTCGTCGTCGGACGACGCCTCGGTGTCGTCGGACTGCGACTGCTCGGAGCCGGAATCGTCGTCGCCGCCCTCCTCGCTCTGCTCCTCGCCTTGCGGCTGGTTCTCGTCGTTGTCCTCGGAGTCTTCCGTCTCCTGGTCGTCACCGAGCTCCTCGGCCATTTCCATGGAAGCCAGCATCTCGCGCACGACACGGGCGAAGGCCTGCTGGTCGTCGAGCTTTGCCGACAGCCCGTCGAGATCAGCGCTGGCCTTCTCCTCGACCCACGGGCGCCAGAGGTCGACCAGCCGCTCGCCGCTCTTCGGAACAGTGCGGCCGGTCAGCTTTTCGCGCACCATCAGGGCCAACGCCTCCTCGATCGGAGCATCCGCCTTGTCCTTGATGTCGATGAGGTTGGCCCTGGCGTATTTGTCCTCGAGCATCGAGCCGATATTGTCGGCCACACCTTGCATGGCGCGGGAGCCGATCGCCTCGACGCGAGCCTGCTCGACCGCATCGTAGATGGCGCGGGCCTGCTTGCCTTCCGGCGCCAGCCTGGTGTGGATGCGCGCGTCGTGGCAGGCGCGCTTCAGCGCCATGGAATCGCCGAGACCGCGGGTGATGGCGATATCGGCCTTCGACGCCTTCTTCGGCAGCTCGGGCAAGCGGGCGCGGCTGCCAGCGAGCGCCGGCCGGTCCTTGGCGAAACCGACTTCGAGTTCCTTGTCGCCGGCGATGGCGCGCATGCAGACGGTGACGGCGCGCTTGAAGCTGTCGGCTTCAGACCCCGTCTTCGACTTGTTGCGCGTATTGTCGCCCGGACCCGCCATCGAGACTCTGCTTAGCCCAGCACCACATTGGCCGCCGATTCCGGCAGATCCTCGCCGAAGGCGCGCTGGTAGAACTCGGCCACGAGCGAGCGTTCCAGCTCGTCGCACTTGTTGAGGAAGGTCAGCCTGAACGCCATGCCGATATCGCCGAAGATCTCGGCATTCTCGGCCCAGGTGATGACCGTGCGCGGGCTCATGACAGTCGAAAGATCGCCGTTGATGAAGGCCGAACGCGTCATGTCGGCGACACGCACCATCTTGTTGACGATCTCCTTGCCCTTGCCGTCGCGGTAGTGTTTGGCCTTGGCCAGCACGATGTTCACCTCATTGTCGTGCGGCAGATAGTTCAGCGTGGTGACGATCGACCAGCGGTCCATCTGCGCCTGGTTGATCTGCTGGGTGCCGTGATAGAGGCCGGTGGTATCGCCGAGGCCGACCGTGTTAGCGGTGGAAAACAGCCGGAACGCCGGATGCGGGCGGATGACCCGGCTCTGGTCGAGCAGCGTCAGCCGGCCGGACGATTCCAGCACGCGCTGGATGACGAACATCACGTCCGGACGGCCGGCATCGTATTCGTCGAAGCACAGCGCGACATTGTGCTGGTAGGCCCAGGGCAGGATGCCGTCGCGAAACTCGGTGATCTGCAGCCCGTCCTTGACGACGATCGCATCCTTGCCGACGAGATCGATACGGCTGACATGGCTGTCGAGATTGACGCGCACACACGGCCAGTTGAGACGGGCGGCGACCTGCTCGATATGCGTCGATTTGCCGGTGCCGTGATAGCCCGACACCATGACGCGGCGGTTGTAGGCGAAGCCGGCGAGGATCGCCATCGTCGTGTTCTTGTCGAACAGATAGTCCGGATCGATGTCGGGCACATGCTCGCTCGTCACCGAGTAGGCCGGCACCACCATCTTGGACTCGAAGCCAAATTTCTCCTTCACCGACACCGTGGTGTCGGGCAGGTTGGCGATGTCGCGATCGACCTTGTTCATCACTATCAACGTCTCCACGGGCGAAACGCCTGATTTCGCCGGCAATCTATTTTGTCCGGGGGCGGTCTTAGAGCCTTTTCCAACCTTATGAAAGTTGGAAAACGACACGAACCGTAAGGTCGCTCAGCACAATCCTGCCTGCTTGAGCACGCGATATGCCTGGAGCACATCGCGGAACCGGTCTTCCGAACCTCTGTCGCCGCCATTCGCATCCGGATGGTGGCGTTTCACCAGTTCCTTATAGCGCGCCTTGATATCCTTGCCAGTCGCCTTTGTATCAAGGCCAAGCGTTTCCAGCGCCTTGGCCTCAAGCGGCTTGGCCTTGCGCTCGCGCACCTCGCGCGGATCCTTCGGACCTTTGAACAGGTCGAACGGATCGCGCATGCGGTTGTAGTAGCCGGCGCGGCCGGAACGCTGCTGGGCGAAATCAGGCGAGGAGCGCGTCGAGGCGCCGTTGACGCCCATCTTCCATGTCGGCCGGTGGCCGGTCATCGCTTCCTTCTGGAAGCGGGCGATCTCGGTGTCGGGGACACCGGAGAAATAATTGAAGCCTTTGTTGTACTCGCGCACATGATCGAAGCAGAACTGAAAATACTCGCCCTCCTTCATGCGCCCGACCGGCGCGCGATGGGTGCCGGCCTCCTTGCAACCGTCCCACTGGCAGATCGGCGAGCGCGACTTCAGCTCCGCATCCTTCTCCGGGCGGATGCGGATTTTCTCGAAATATTTGGGGTACGCTTTCATCTCACCCATTTATGGGCTGTTCGCCGGTGCGAAACAAGAATTGACATTTTCGCGATGATCGCCCTAACCGCTGAATCGCGGCATAAAGCGGGCGATTGGCGAATTTTGTCGCGGCGACGGCATTGCGCGTCCTCCTGGACACGCAAAGAGCACCGATTTTCGGGGGTCATGCGCCAGCCATATGTGGTGAAGGGAAGTACGAATGTCCATACAGTCAACGATGGAAGGCAAGTTGAAGAAGGCGTTCTCGCCGGAGCGGCTGATCATCATCAACGAAAGCCATCTCCATGCCGGCCATCACCATCAGGACTCCGACCATCACGGCACCTATGACGGCACCGGCGAGACGCATTTCCGCGTTCGCATCGTCTCCTCGACCTTTGCCGGCATGAGCCGCATCGAGCGCCACCGCGCGGTCAACGAATTGCTGGCCGACGAGCTGAAGGCCGGTGTCCATGCGCTGGCGATCGAGCCGGCCGCGCCGGACGAAAAGACCAGGTGGTAGGCATCAGCCGAGCGCTGCCTTCAGGAAAATCATCACCGCACGGGTCAAGGCATCGCCTTCGTCGCCGAAATCGCGATTGATCGACATGTGCGAATAGGCGCTGCCGTCGAACAAAATGACTTCCGTTCCGGTTGCCCGCAGGCGCTCGGCGAAGGCCTGTGAGGCTGCCGCACGACCCGCTGCGCGCGAATAGGCGACGAAGGCCGGCGGATGCTTGCGGCTCCCGACATGGAAGGCAGGCGACAGCGCAGGCCATTGCGCCGGATCGGGAAAGGCCCGGGCATAGGCCCGCGTCATGCCGCCGCTCCTCGCAAGCGCCTCCAGATCATAGGCCTTGGTATCGTTCAGAACCAGCGCCGCAACGCCGGGCAGACCGCCGCGCAGCCCGGTCAATGCAGCGAGATGGCAGCCGGCCGAATGGCCCATGACCGCTATCCGGTTCGGATCGCCGCCGTGTCTGGCGATGTTGGCGCGCACGTAGCGATATGCCTGTTCGACATCGTCGGCCTGGGTGGCGACATCGGCCTTAGGCAGCATCCGATAGTCGATGGAGACGAAGCAGAAACCATTGTCGAGCAGGAAGTCCGGCTTAACGTTGACGTTGGTGCGGTTGCCGGCCCGCCAGGCACCGCCATGGATAAAAATGACCACAGGCAGGCCGCTTGCGCCATCGCGCGAGTAGATGTCGAGCTTGGCCGGTCCGTAGTCGAACGTTTGCGGAGAAGGCGAGCGCCGGCGCGATGACGCTGAAGCGCTGGCAGGCAGCAAAGCCATTGACATCAAAAGCAGGGTTCGCCGATCGATCACCGTCATCTCCAGACAGCCCAGTCGAAAGTGCACGCCGGCGCGGCGAGCGTCCAGTCAAGGATTGGTTAGCCGGGACAAGAAGCTAAATGTCGCCGGCCGGCCTGATCCTCAGCCTTGCGATCCGGTTCTTGTCGCGCTTCATGACGACGAAGCGCTTGCCGTGAAAGGTGAAAGCCTGCTTCTCGTCCGGGATCAATTGCGTCTCGTGGATGACGAGACCGGCAATGGTGGTGGCTTCCTCGTCCGGCAGGTCCCAGTCAAGCGCCCGGTTCAGGTCGCGGATCGGCACGGTGCCGTCGACGACGACGGAGCCGTCGGCTTCCTGCTTGACGCCCTGAATGTCGATATCGTGCTCGTCGGCGATCTCGCCGACGATCTCCTCGATGATATCCTCCAGCGTCACCAGTCCCTCGACCTCGCCATACTCGTCGACGACGATGGCGAAATGCGCCTTGCGACGCAGGAAGGCATTGAGCTGTTCCTGCAGCGTCGTGGTGTCGGGCACGAACCACGGTTTTGTCGCGATCTTCATCACGTCGATCTGGGAAAAGTCGTTGCCGACATCGTTCAGCGCGCGCAGCAGGTCCTTGGCATGCAACACACCGACGATGTTGTCGAGTGAGCCCTTCCACAAGGGCATGCGGGTATGCGGGCTCTGCAGGATCTCGCGCACCACCGCTTCCGGCGGATTGTCGGCGTTGACCGAGCGCATGTTGGTGCGGTGGACCATGACATCGGACACTTCGAGCTCGTCGAGATCGGACAGGCGGCCGATGCGGGCGCGATCCTCGCGCACCGCCTGGCCATTGCGCCGAACATCATCGACGGCGCCGCGCGGTTCATCATGGTTCGAATGCTGCGGCTCGATGCGCTGCAGTTCATAGCCGAAGGCGGCGAGCAGCCGCGCGCGAAAGGCGAAAGCGAGCAAGCCGAGCCCGGCCAGGACAGCAGCGACAATCCAGCCGGTCTCGTTCATCCCGGGCGGCTTTTCTGCTGACCCGGGCGGCTGTGCTGACCCGGATGGTTCTCCCTTAGAAACGACAGCACTTCCGACGCCGGCACGTCCCTGGCGATGAAGGCCTGGCCGATGCCGCGCGTCAGGATGAAGGTCAGCGCGCCGCGCGACACCTTCTTGTCCTGGGTGATGAAGGCGAGCAGCGCCTCGGCATCAGGCAGTTCGCCCGGAATGTCGGTCATGCGCCAAGGCAGGCCGACGGCGCGAAGGTGCGCCTCGACCCGCGCCGCATCGTCGGGACTTGCCAGATTGAGCCTGGATGAAAAGCGATAAGCCAGCGCCATGCCGATGGCGACCCCCTCACCGTGGACGAGACGGGCGCTGTCATAGCGGGTGGCGGCCTCCAGCGCGTGACCGAACGTGTGGCCGAGATTGAGCAACGCGCGGTCGCCGGTCTCGAACTCGTCGCGGGCGACGACATCGGCCTTGGCGCGGCAGGCTTCGGCGATGGCTTCGGCCCGCTCCGGGCCGCCGGCAAACACTTTGCCCCAGTTTTCCTCCAGCCAGGCGAAGAAGCCAGGGCGATCGATGAGCCCGTATTTGGCGAGTTCGGCATAACCGGCCCTAAATTCCCGGATCGGCAGCGTGTCAAGCACTTCGGTATCGGCCAGCACCAGTTTCGGCTGATGGAAGACGCCGACGAGGTTCTTGCCGCGCGCGCTGTTGATGCCGGTCTTGCCGCCGACCGAAGAGTCGACCTGCGCGAGCAGCGAAGTCGGTATCTGCACGAAATTCATGCCGCGGCGCACGATGCCGGCGGCAAATCCGGCCAGGTCGCCGATGACACCGCCGCCGAGCGCGATGACGACATCGCCGCGCTCAAGCCTGGCTGCCAGCACGCCGTCCACCACCTCCTCGAGATGCGCGAAACTCTTGGTCTTTTCCCCAGCCGGCAACGTGATGACGGCAGGCTGAATGCCGCCCTTTTCGAGGCCGGCCTTCAACGTTTCGAGGTGTGCTGCGGCGACATTGTCGTCGGTGACCACCGCGGCGCGCGTGCCTGGAAGGCGACGCGAAATCTCGGTGCCCGCGCGCGAAAGCAGGCCGGAGCCGATTAAAATGTCATAGGCACGATCGCCAAGCCCGACTTCGACGGTGACTGTCGCATTGACGCTCACGACCGCACCTCGCCTGTCGCGGCCGCAACGCCGAAATACCCGCAAAGCGCGCTCACCACCTCGGCCGCAATGACCTCCTTGCGATCGTCGCGGGTCGGCACGGTGACATCGGCGCCTGCGTAGACCGGATAGCGCTCGGCCATCAACCGCTCGATCACGGCGCGGGGATCGGCGCTTTTCAAGAGCGGCCGGTTTTGCTTCTTGGAAACGCGGTCCATCAAGAGGTCGATCTCGGCCTTCAGCCATACCGACACGCCATGGCCGGCGATCGCCTCCCGCGTCTGCGCGCTCATGAAGGCGCCGCCGCCCGTCGACAGCACCTGCGGGCCGTGCTCCAGCACGCGCAGGATGACGCGCTGCTCGAGCGCCCGGAACTCGGTCTCGCCATAGCGTTCGAACAATTCGGGGACACTCATGCGCGACACGCTTTCGATCTCCTGATCGCTGTCGATGAAAGGCAGTCCCAGGATCCCCGCCACCTTGCGGCCGATCGCCGTCTTGCCGGCGCCCATGAGGCCGACAAAGACGATGGAACGGTTGCCCAGCCGGCTGAGCAGCGCGGCATGGCTCTCGTCAGGAGGATTTGCTGGTAGCGCGCTCATACGGACCTCGTTGCCGGCGTATCGACATCAAAAGCCTGTTTGCGTCAAGCGTGGCGCGCGCCGAGCTTCGTCCTTGAATTGGCCGGATTGGCGTCTCATAAGGGCACAGGGTTTGGAAACGCAGAACAACAAGACGGGCGAAAATTGATGCCGACACTGTTCCGCTTTGTCGTGACGCTCACGATTCTGGCCGGCATTGTCTATGGCGCGATGTTCGCTCTGGCGATGTTCGTCGAGCCGAGAAAGGCCGAAATGAGCGTGCGCATTCCTCCGGAAAAGCTCAATCCCAAGAAAAACTGATCCCAGGAAAACTGACCCAAAGAAATGAACAGCGCAGCCCGCATCGAAGCCTTTCTGGAAATGATGAGCGCCGAGCGGGGCGCAGCCGAAAACACGCTTTCCAGCTATCGCCGCGACCTCGAAGACGCTTCGGCCGAGATCGATGGCGGGCTTGCGGGCGCCGCCGCCGGCGATATCCGCGCCTATCTCGACGATATCGCCGCGCGCGGTTTTGCCGCCACCTCGCAGGCACGCAAACTGTCGGCGATCCGCCAGTTCTTTAAGTTCCTTTACGCTGAAGGCCTGCGCCGCGACGACCCGACCGGAACCCTGGACAGCCCGAAGAAGGGCCGGCCGCTGCCGAAGACGATGAGCGAGGCCGACACCGGCCGGCTGATCGACCGTGCGGCGCAAGAGGCAGCTGACGCCTCGCTGAACGATGGCGACAGCCTGGCGGCGCTGCGCCTGCATGCACTGGTCGAGGTGCTCTACGCCACCGGCCTGCGCGTTTCCGAACTGGTCGGCCTGCCGGTGACGGTAGCGCTGCGCGACGATCGTTTCTTCATGGTGCGTGGCAAGGGCGACAAGGAACGCATGGTTCCGCTGTCGGCAAAGGCGCGCATGGCGATGCGGACCTGGCTCTCTGCCCGGGCAACGGTGCCGGCTCTCGCAGACAGCCCGTTCCTGTTTCCGGCAGCAGGCGATAGCGGCTATCTCTCCAGGCAGGTCTTCGCCCGCGACCTGAAGGGCCTTGCGGCGCGGGCCGGCATCGCCTCGGCGAAAATATCGCCGCATGTGCTGCGCCATGCTTTCGCCAGCCATCTCCTGCAGAACGGCGCCGACCTCAGGGCCGTGCAGCAGTTGCTTGGCCATGCCGATATTTCAACGACGCAGATTTACACGCATGTGCTGGAGGAGCGGCTGGTGCGGCTGGTCAACGATCATCATCCGCTTGCCGACTAGGCGTCATATCGCTATGTGAGGACCACGTTCCATCGCTCGGAGCCTCTATTTCCTGGGTTCCGCCAGTCATTGCCTCCCGGTCTATCGGTCCGCTCAAGAATGTACAATTACCTCGATTTCGAAAAGCCGGTCGCCGATCTCGAGGGCAAGATCCTCGAGCTGAAGAAACTCGCCGAGAATGGCGAGGCGGTCGATGTCGGCGATGAGATCAGCCGTCTCGAGAAGCGTTCGCGCGACGCCCTGCGCGACGCCTACAAGGCGCTGACCCCGTGGCAGAAGGTGCAGGTGGCGCGCCATCCGGACAGGCCGCATTGCGTCGACTACATCAAGGGCCTGTTCGACGATTTCACGCCGCTTGCCGGCGACCGCAATTTTGGCGAGGACCAGGCGATCGTCGGTGGCTTCGCCCGCTTCCGCGGCGAGCCGGTGGCGATTATCGGCCAGGAAAAGGGTTCGGACACGACCAGCCGGCTGAAGCACAATTTCGGCTCGGTGCGGCCGGAAGGCTACCGCAAGGCGGTGCGGCTGATGGAACTTGCCGACCGTTTCAACATCCCGTTGCTGACGCTGGTCGACACGGCCGGCGCCTATCCCGGCGTCAACGCCGAGGAGCGTGGCCAAGCGGAAGCCATTGCCCGCTCGACATCGGCCTGTCTCGGCCTGAAGGTGCCGTCGATCTCGGTGGTCATCGGCGAAGGCGGGTCGGGCGGTGCCATCGCCATCGCCACCGCCAACCGCGTCTACATGCTCGAGCACGCCATCTATTCGGTGATCTCGCCGGAAGGCGCCGCTTCGATCCTGTGGCGCGACACCACCCGCTCGAAGGATGCAGCGACCAATATGAAGATCACCGCCCAGGATCTGCTGGAGCTGAAGATCATCGACGCCATCATTCCCGAACCGCTGGGCGGCGCCCATCGTGGCCCGGAAGCGGTCATCGCCGCCACCGGCGACCTCATCGCCAAGACGATGAAGGAGTTCTCCGGCGCCAACACCGATTTTCGTGAGCAGCGCCGCGAGAAATACCTGGCTATGGGGCGAAACCTTTAGCAAGACGAGGTTCGGCGCCGCAATGTGGCGAGATTGAGCACGTCCGCCACAAAAATGCCGCGGCATTCGGTTCAACCAAATTGCCGTAAGGGGATGCGCCCGGCGCTTGCGGTAAGGAATTTTCAAGGTTAACGGGCTTAGGGTTGGGCCTGGCGGCGCTGATGCCTGCGGCCCGAAAGAAAAGACATAGCCATACCCATGTTTGCCAAGCTCGCCCGCACCGGACTTCTGATTGCCGCGATAGGGGTCGCCGGCTGCAATGATTCTTCGATGAAGGATTTTGCCCCCCAGGCCAACAAGCCGCTGCCCGACAAGATCCTGGCCGGCATGAAGGCCAAGGGCATGACCCGCACCTCGCCGGTGATGGCCCGCATCTTCAAGGAAGAGGGCAAGCTCGAAATCTGGAGGGCCAAGACCAACGGCCGCTACGACTTGGTCGCCAGCTACGACATATGCAAATGGTCGGGCAAGCTGGGTCCCAAATTCACCGAAGGCGACCGCCAGGCGCCGGAAGGCTTCTATACAGTCCGTCCGGCGCAGATGAATCCGCGGTCGAGCTACCACCTTGCCTTCAACATCGGCTATCCCAACGCCTACGACCGCGCCAATGGCCGCACCGGTTCTCATCTGATGGTCCATGGCGCCTGCTCGTCGTCGGGCTGCTATTCGATGACCGACGCGCAGATCGAGCAAATCTACGCCTTCGGCCGCGATGCGTTCCAGGGCGGGCAGACCGAATTCCAGATCCAGGCCTTTCCGTTCCGCATGACCGCCGCCAACATGGCGCGTTATCGCAAGGATCCGAACTACGAATTCTGGAAGATGCTGAAGGTCGGCTACGACAATTTCGAGATCACCAAGGTGCCGCCGAAGGTCGACGTCTGCGAGAAGCGCTACGTCTTCAACCAGGTCGCGGCCGACGGCACGACGTTCGATCCGGCCGGCGCCTGCCCCACGACGACGCAGCCGGATTCGTTGAAGAGCGCCTTCAATGCCTACCAGAGCACCTACGAAGCGGCTTTCAACGGCGCGGTCAAAGCCAGCGTGCCGGCCCCAAAGCCAACCATCGCCGGCATCAAGGAAGCCAGCGTCGTTTCCGAGTGGTCGAAAAAGCGCGCCCGTGGCGAACGCGTGCCGATCGAGCCGCCGTCGTTCAACGCCGACGGCTCGGTGACAGAGACGGCGCGCATGGGCCGCATCGATTCGCCGGCCGGCCGCAAGATGGCCGCGCTGGATGCGGAGAAAGCCGCCAAGCAGAAGGCCGAGGAGCAAAGGCTTGCCGCCATAGAGGCGGCCAAAGCCGAGAAAGAGGCGGCCAAGGCTCAGGCTCTGGCCGAAACGGAAGCGGCCAAGATTAATTCGCTAGCCGAAGAGGGCGATGCCATAGCCGCGGCCGAAGCGCCTGTCGCCACCGCGACAATCGCGTCGCCCCAAGCTGCCGCCCCGGCCGAAACGCAGGCGGCCAATGCCGATCAAAGCAGGGTGACAAAGCTGAAGAACAAACTGCTCGGCATGTTCGGCGGCTGAGGTTCTCGCGCTTGGCCAAGCCTACTTCCGTCTATGACCTCAAGGGCCTGAACTGCCCCCTGCCTGTGCTGAAAGCAAAAAAGCGGCTGGCTGCGATGCGGCCGGGCAGCAGGCTCTGGCTGGAAACCACTGACCCGCTGGCCGTCATCGATATTCCTGCTTTCTGCACCGATGCCGGCCACCGCTTGGTCGAAACGGCAGCGGTTTCGGGCGCCCATCGCTTTCTGGTCGAGCGCGGCGAGCAGTCGCTAGACCATGATCCCGAAAAGTGGAATCCGGTTTTCGGAAAAGATCGTGGCTAACCAATAGGTTAAAATCAACGCCCGGCGATGGCCAGCGGGTTGTTTTCCAGCGCTGCGCGGTCGGGTGTGTCTATCGACGGCCGGTTGGTGAAGGCGGCAAACAGCCGGCGGACATAGTCCTCCGGCATGTCGAGCGTGATCAGCACCAACCTCGTGCCACGTTGGCCGTCCGGCCAGGACGGCAGCCGCGCCGGCGGATGCAGGATCTTCTGCACGCCGTGGACGACCAGCGGCCGCGCCGGGTCTTCCAGCAATTCGATGACGCCCTTCATGCGTAGCAGGCGCTCGCCATGCGCCGAACGCAGCAGGTCGAGGAACATCTCGATCGCCGAAAACGGCACCGGCCCGTCATGAACGAGCGCGTAGGAGCGCACGCGGGAATCGTGCCGATGGTCGTCATCGTGATCATGGCCATGGTCATGGTCGCCATGGTGGTGGTGATGATCATGGGCGGCTTCCTCGCCCAGCCAGCGCCGCACGTCGGCGGACTTGGTGGCTGGGTTGTAGAGGCCACAATCGAACAGCGCCGCTACATCGGTCCTTCCGTCACCGGCCTCAAGCAGCTCGGCACCCGGATTGATCTGCCGCAGCCGGGCCCGCAAGGTCTCGAGGTCGCGCGGATCGGTGACCAGATCGGCTTTCGTCAGCACGATGCGATCGGCGACAGCCACCTGCTTCACCGCCTCGACATGGGCGTCCAGCGTCGCATTGCCGTTGACCGCATCGACCAGCGTGATGACGCCGTCGAGCCGAAAAGCCTGGACCAGCGCCGGATGCGCCATGATCGACTGCAGCACCGGCGCCGGATCGGCGAGGCCGGTGGTTTCGATGACGACGCGGGCAAGCCGGGCGATGCGGCCGGTCTGCAGCCGGTCGACGAGATCGGCCAGCGTGTCGACCAGTTCGCCGCGCACCGTGCAGCAGAGACAGCCGTCCGAAAGCTGGATGATGCCGTCCGAGGCCTGTTCGACCAGGAGATGGTCGATTGCCACCTCGCCGAACTCGTTGATGATGACGGCGGTGTCGGCGAGTGCTGGATCCCTGAGCAGCCGGTTGAGCAGCGTCGTCTTGCCGGCGCCGAGAAAGCCGGTCAGCACCGAGACAGGGACGGGAAAGCCGCTGTTCATCAGGCTAGTTCAAGGCCTTGGCGGGCTGGCCGTCTTTGGCCGCCGTGGCAGAACCGATAACTGTCGGCTCGGCACCGGGCGGCGTCGGCAGGTCGGGGCGCCAGCTCGGCAACGGCACGTCGGCATATTCCCGGCCCGATGCATCGAGCATCGCCTTCGGCTTTGGCCCGGTGGCGCCGCCAAGGCCGACGGCGACCAATGTCGGCACATGGTCGAGCTTTTCCCGATAGGGCGATTTCGGCGCATCCTTATCGCCGACGGGGACGGCAGCTTCCGACTGCTCCTTAGCCGGCTTCTTCTTGCAAAGCTCGTCATGCATGTCGTTGACCGATGTCATGTCGCCATAGGCAGGCAGCGCCGCGACCGTGGCCCAGCTCGGCTCGGCCGCCGCGAAACCCTGGTCGAGCAATCTCGCCGCGGTCTCGGCACGTGTGATAGTCGACTGTTCGCCGAGCACCACAGCAACCAGTGTGCGGCCGTCGCGCGTTGCCGAGCCGATCATGTTGTAGCCCGAGGAACAGACGAAGCCCGTCTTCATGCCGTCGGCACCCGGATAGCGGCCGATCAGAAGATTGTAGTTCGGGATCTGCTTCTTGCCGACGGCGAGGCCCTCGATCGAGAACCATGCGGCATATTGCGGGAATTCCGTGCGGATCGCCATCACCAGCAAGCCGAGGTCGCGTGCCGTCGTATACTGGTCCGGCGAAAAGAGCCCGTTCGGGTTGACGAAATGCGATCCGGTCATGCCGAGCCGGCTCGCCTCGGTGTTCATGCGTTCGGCGAAAGCGGCTTGCGAACCGCCAATGTTCTCGCCGACGGCCATGGCGACGTCGTTGGCCGATTTGACCAGCATCATCTTCAGCGCATTGTCGAGCCGCATGACCGAGCCCGGCTTGAAGCCCATTTTGCTTGGCGGCTCGCTGGCGGAGCGTTTCGTGACCTTGATCGGTGAATCGAGCCGGGCCTCGCCGGCCGCGATCGCGCGGAACGTCACATAGGCGGTCATCAACTTGGTCAGCGAGGCAGGATACCAGCGCTTGAAAGCCTCCTGATGCTGGAGGATCTTGCCATTCTCCAGGTCGAACACGATCGTCGGATTGGCGAGAGCCGGACCGGCCAGCACCGGAAGCACCACGGCGCCCGCCAGCAATAGTCTAGGGAAATGCTTGTACCGCATGGAATCCGAAATCGCCTCTTGCCGCAGTCGCCTCTGGCTCCGTAAGATTGTTACGCGTTCGCCAGCATAGTGATCCGGCCCTCTACCCGGATCCCAGTCTTGCGGTGCTATTTACCCTATGTGACGTCAAGATGGCAAAGTGCCTGAATGACAATTGTAACAGTAGGCACAATTGCAAAGCAGCAGGCAGAACCCGTCTGCCCCAACAGCGAGATGGAACCATCATGCCGATCCTGAACCGCGCCGCCGAAATGCAAGACGAGGTCGCCGGCTGGCGCCGCCATTTGCACCAGACGCCAGAGCTGAATTTCGACGTCTTCAAGACCGCCGCCTTCGTCACCGAGAAGCTGAAGGCCTTCGGTTGCGACGACGTGGTGACCGGGCTCGGCAAGACAGGCGTCGTCGGCATCATCCGCGGCCGCCTGGGCGAAGGTACGACCATCGGCCTGCGCGCCGACATGGACGCGCTGCCGCTCAATGAGATCACCGGCAAATCCTACGCCTCGACCGTTCCGGGCAAGATGCACGCCTGCGGCCATGACGGCCACACCGCGATGCTGTTGGGTGCTGCCAAATATCTTGCCGAGACGCGCAATTTCGCCGGCTCCGTTGCTGTGATCTTCCAGCCCGCCGAAGAGGGCGGCGGCGGCGGCAACGAGATGGTCAAGGATGGGATGATGGAGCGCTTCGACATCTCCAAGGTGTTCGGCATGCACAACATGCCGGGCCTGCCGGTCGGCCAGTTCGCCATCAAGCCGGGCCCGATCATGGCGGCCACCGCCGAATTCACCATCACCGTCAAGGGCCGGGGCGGGCATGCGGCGATGCCGCACGGCACGATCGACCCGATCGTCATCACCAGCCAGCTCGTCGGTGCTCTGCAGACGATCGCCTCGCGCAGCACCGATCCGGTCGAAGCTGTCGTGGTATCGGTAACGAAATTCCACGCCGGCGACGCCTACAACATCATTCCCGAGAGCGCCGAGATCGCCGGCACCGTGCGCACGCTGAAGAAGGAGGTCGCCAGGAAGGCGGAAGAGCGCGTGCGCGCCATCTGCGAGGGAGTAGGCGCGGCCTTCGGCGCAACGATCGAGGTCGATTACAAAGCCAATTATCCCGTCACCTTCAACCATGCTGAAGAGACGGTCTTTGCCAGTGACGTCGCGGCTGATATCGCCGGCGACGCCCATGTGCACCGAGCCATCCAGCCGGTGATGGGCGGCGAGGATTTCTCTTATATGCTGGAGGCGCGGCCGGGCGCCTTCATCTTCATCGGCAATGGCGACACCGCGGGTCTGCACAACCCGGCCTACGACTTCAACGACGAGGTCATCCCGCACGGCATGAGCTATTGGGTGAAGCTGGCGGAGACGGCGCTGGCCGCCTGATGAATGTGCCTGAGCCCGTCCTCGGCTTGACCTGAGGGTGCGCTGCGATTTTGAGATGGCGACAAGGCCATCGAGCTCAGGACGTGGCGATGCTCCGATCGTCACTTCCGACCGGACGGCTTCCGCGCAAGACCGAAGGCAATGCCTAGCGCAATGCCGATCCCGATGCCTGCAATGATGTTGTCCAACGCGACGCCGATTGCCACGCCGATCACAACACCGAGTGTGATGTGTTTGGCATCTATCATGCCGGGTCATGTAGAGTGGAAGGGGAGAGCCGCAACCGCAGGCCATCCGTCGGCTACCAACCAGTGTTGCCTGGATCACTACGGGCCGCTCTTCGAGTCGTCGACCTTCAGCGCCTCCATGACGGGCGCCAGATCACTCTCTTCGACTGGGTCTGTAGCCTGCGGCTGTTCGCCTGTCCGGGCCTTGTGCAGAGCTTTCTCAATGGCCTCTTCGATGTCGCCGATCTCGTCTTCGCGTACCTCGTGACCATAGCCGGCCGCGTCGGCATCTTGCTCGAATTGCTGCACCAGGACGGCCACGCTCACTTCGCTTTCGGCGGGCAGATCGCCGACGTTCTCCTGGAGCCAGGTTTCAAAGAACTCTTTTGTGGCGCTCATGCGGTATCTCCTTCGGCACACTAAATCGCAGCGGTGGTCCGAAGTTCCGCCATCCCCAGGTTATCTTTGCGATCCAACCCTCCCGGATCAGTCTATAGAGTGGTGATGATCAATTTCGAATTGTGAGCAGAAGCCTCTCGACGGCTGTGCTTCAACGGCCATCGTCGAAACCGACCGATTGGGTGCAGAGCGCCTCTTGGCGAAACGGTCCGAAGCGGCTATGTGTCGGGCCGCGTGGTCCCGTAGCTCAGTAGGATAGAGCGGCAGATTCCTAATCTGTAGGTCACAGGTTCGATTCCTGTCGGGATCACCATAGTTTTCAACTACTTTGCGACCAATCGCCGTACTTTTTGCTAATTAAGTGCGACGAATTTCATAGGCTTTCAGACTTTGGGCGCGCATGCCCCAAGTACGAGTGGAGAAATGCCGGCCGCAGAAGCGCAGGACGCCCTTGCGCGACATGGCGGACTAGCATGGAAGCCCAGGAGAACATCTACAACACCTGGGCCTCCTCAAGCTGGTTCGCATGGCTATTGAACAGACCTGCCGGCCGGCGTGCTGCCGAGCGCGGAAGCCGTGCTACTGCCCTACGGCCGCGAGTCTGTCCATGAAGGCGAAGCCCTTGCCAAAGCCATCATTGAGACGGTTGAAAGGCTGGCCCGATGATTCGCCTTGAATCAATGCCGCGATGAGGAGCGAGCAATCGAGCTCCTCCGGAAACGAAACATTTAAGTCACTCTGAGTCGCCATACGAAGCGACCTCAATCTTGCTGTCTTCGCGGCGCGTTCGGCGCGCTCAGCCTCAGCCATCACCTTCGCGGAGCGCCTAACTGTGCTATTTCCCAGCCAACACATCTATTCGATCCAGTAGAATTCCGATGCCCCGGTCATGCCCTGACTCATTGAGATTGTCGCCGTTCATTGTGATGAAGCCGGTTCGATCGGTGAGGTTAAGATCCGCGTTGCCGCCAGGCGCGGGCCGATCGCCTTGGCAATAGCCGTGGGCGCGCGCCACCAACGCGCGAGTAGCCCGAGCCGTGCAAATCATACTGCTTACGCTCGATGTGGCTGCGCTCGGCCGGCGCCTATCTGGGCCATCACCAAGATCATCGCGGCAAATGACTAGCGGAACAGATATTTTGATACCTCTGGATTGCCTCGTCTCCACATAACGTTATCCAGAAAGTAGTGATGCACGTTGATGAATATCCACGCTATGAAGAGGAACAGCGACGAGCCGAACACCTCTTTGTTGTAAGGAACCAAAACGGACAACGCGATCGGGACCAGCCAGAAACCGAGAATCCCAGAATTCCACCAATGATGATAAATCCCACCACCCGAAAACGGTCTTGGGCGTCATTGAACTGAACCTACGGTCCATCGACCTCAACACTGGCGTCTGACGCGAGCCGACGTATATCGGCGGATGAACGGAATGAGGGCAACCCTTTGCAGGGGCGAAGCTTGCGCGCTAGTATCTGCAAAACGGGAGGGGGGACTAATGCCACGAATTGAGCGAGTAGAGACCCGCAAGCGCGGATTTCTGGCCTTCAACGTGTTGATGGGCATCATCGACTAGCTATGACCGCAAGACACTCCGGCGACGGTCTCTCGACTGTGTGCGCAATAGCGATGTTGTGGGAGCACCACTTTGTTCATTGACTACTACGAACTCCTAGAAATCAGCCCGAACGCCAACTCGGAAACGATAGAACGGGTATTTCGTTATTTTGCTATGCGCTACCATCCCGACAATCAGGATACCGGCGATGCATCACGCTTCAGTGAAATCGCGGAGGCCCATAATACTCTCAAAGATCCTCTCAAGCGCGTGCAGTACGACATTCAGTATAAAGACAATTTGAAACTTCGCCGCGAGTTGATTGAGGAAGTCAGCAACACTAAAGGAATCGAACGGGACGGCGTCATTCAAGCCAAACTGCTCTCGCTACTTTATGTCAAACGCCGACAAGACGTCAACAAACCTGGAATTGGCGATGAAGAACTCGAACGCATGTCGGGCTGTCCGCGTGAACATCTGGAGTTTCATCTCTGGTATCTAAAAGCAAAAGGCTGGATAGGAAGGGTCGAAAACGGGATGTTCGCGATTACCGTAGAAGGCATCGATCGCGCCAATACCGAACATCGTCGTGACACCTCCACCAGACTACTGAATCATACAGGCTGAAGAGTGGAAGCTCGCGTGCCAGTGCCCCTTGGATTAGCCCTTAGGAGCCCCACCAGCGCGCGTTCCGGCTGGCCGCTCTCAGCGCCTCGCGCACGCCGGCGCTTCTCGCTGGCCTGAATGAGGCGCTGCAAAGCCCTGGCCTGAACTCCGGCCTGGAATCGCTCTATCGCCGCCAGCTTTTCCTCCTCGCGCGCCAATCGGTAGACGTCGGGCAAAGGCTGCCAGTCGGCCGGCTTCTTCCGCATACACCATTGAGGCTGGCGATATCCCCAGTACTCGATACCGACGAGATCGGAACCGTCGAACCAGCATAAAACGTTCAGCTTGGGGAAGTGCAAGACCCTTGCCGCCCACCAGATCTTATCGATGGCGCTCTCGCCGGTGCCTTCCGCCCAGGGCGTCCAGCCGCGGCCTGGACGATCTGTCAGTTCGCTGTCGCGCATTCAGACTCCGGGCGCATTCGAGCGCTCGGCGCCCATAGCTTTTCGTTGCTTGGCAGCGTTCATTCGCCGGCCGGCACTCTGATTGCACTTACGGCAAGCGGCGGCCAGATTGGACCGCTCGTTCGTGCCGCCAAGCATTTTCGGCTTCTTGTGCTCTAGGGTGGCTTGCTTCGGTCCGGTCTCGGTGAACGGTTCCCTGCAATAGTAGCATTTCCCGCCTTGGAACTCGACCAGTTCGCTTCGGACTTTGGCTGAACTGAATTTCAGCTTCTTCTTCATGGGGGTTGGTTCCCTCCCTTTTTGGTAAAGGGACCACGACCTCGATCCAAGGTCAAGCCTTGCATTGGCAGCCGCTTGACGAAGCCGCCGGCCCAACGCATTCTCCCCTGGGGGAGAGATGGCAATGGCCGATCTTCCATGGGGCAAAGCAAGCCCCGCAACAGCATTCCATATGGCTGGATACTTGTCGCTGCCATGGGCGGCGCTGCAGCGGGCAATTACCTGTGGTCGAACTCATCCAATCTGGCGAATGCGGTAAGTGCATTCGTCTCGTTTGCTGGCTGTGACATCAAGGGCAATATTTCAATCGACACCGGTGAGCGCATCTATCATGTCCCCGGCCTGACGACGGACGCCTAGGGCCACCTGTTTCCTCGGGCCGACGATGCCACTGAACTGGCCAATGCCGAGGCGGCTCTTCTGCAGTGACTGCGACATGGACGCGACATGGCCAAGCAAGGCCTTGCTCCACAAGGCTTGCAGGAAGTTTCCTAACTGTAGGTCACAGGATCGATTCCTGTCGGGATCACCACGCTTTTCAAGGTCTATTCTGGACACATAGGGTACGGTTTATACAGGAGACATGGGTGACAATCTCGTGCCGAACGGATTGTCGATGGTTTGCAAGGTTCTCTGTTCTAGGTCGATGTTCGAGAGGCAAATCCCGTCGCTGTGCGCGGCGAGGTTCCGCCATTGCCAATCCACAAACCGCCAAGGCAGTGCCGCTTGACGGGTTAACTCAGCTAAGGATGGCCTTGCCGGCTGGCTGGCAACAATATTTACTCAGACGCCGAAGGGGCGGCTGGGCGCCCTTTATAGAGGGCTGGGTGGGTATGGGGTCAGTTCGTCGCTTGATCTGCCTATCGCTGAGCTTAACAGCGCTGATCGCGGCGGCATCCTATGTCTGGCTGCCACATTCGAAGGTGTACATCGACCCCTCAAACGCCTGGCTCGTCACGAAGGCCTTCTGCGTAGTCGCCGGTCTCTACGGCGTGGTCGGTTTGGTGGCCCGGCGAGTCCGGGGCGATGAAACAGGTCCCGGCAGATTGATCGAGCGTCTAGCCGGGATGGCGCAGACGCTCCTAAACCTATGCGCGATCACAATACCTTTCGGCTGCGCTTTTGGGGTTTTCATCTGCCTGGCTTCCGCAAACGGCAGGCCCCTGATTGACGGCGATCTGGCGGCGATCGACCTAGCGCTCGGCTTCGACTGGCCTTCTTTCCTTGCACTGACCAATCGCGACCCGACGATCAGCGCAATCCTAGTGGCAACTTACCATTCGGCAGGCTACCAGATGCTGGCGCTCGCTTTGGTTCACGCCTCAATGCGGCGGCTGGACAGGCTGCTTGAATTCTCGGTCGCCTGCGCGGTTTGCCTGACGATCACCGGCACAATCGTCGCGCTATTCCCGGCAGAGGGTGCCTACGCCTATTTCAAGCCGACCGCCGAGATGTTCAGCAATTTCACCACCGATGCTGGGATGTGGCACTACCCGACGTTGCTGAAGCTTCGATCAGGCGAGCCATTCGCCATTATCTTGAGCGAGGCGCAACCGCTGGTCACCTTCCCCTCATTCCACTCCAGCATCGGCGTTCTGGTCGCCTATTCGGTGCGCTGGTGGCGCTTTGTCTTTTGGCCGGTCGCGCTGTTGGAGGTCGTCATGATCGTGAGCACGATCCCGGAAGGCGGACATCACTTGATCGACCTGATCGCTGGGATAGTGGTCGCGGCAGTGTCGATCGTCGTCGTGAGATCCGTCCTCGCCACTCGATCTGCACCGGCCGTCCCGATAACCTCTAGGCCTCTATCAAACTCTTGAAATACGCCGCAAGAGCGGCCGAGGGCAACGCCCGTGGCCGACTCAGCGGCCCGCTTTCGATCCCACCACTGATCTCGCAGCGCTGTCAGCCTTTCCGCCCTCACAAGCACCAATCATTCTCACGGCAAAGATCGAAGCCACGCCAACCATTGCGGCGAGTTTGAGATGCGGCATAAGCTATCGCGGGTCAGGCGCCGGCAAAGATGCGCCAGCGAAACGGGGTAAGAGCATCGGAACGCGCTGGGCGTATTCCTGATACTCGGGAAACGTGGCTCGCAAGACCCTCTCCTCGTTGACTATCCGCCGGTATTGGAAAGCAACGGCGATCGCGCAGATTGCGACCGTCGCCCATGTCGGATTACCGAGAAGAATGCCGAGCAGGACGATCGCTTCGCAGGCGTAGAGCGGGTGCCGCACGATTTGATATGGGCCTGCGGTGACGAGCCGTCTGGCCTGGGCAGCGATGCTGAACGATCTGCCGAGCCACCATAGGCACCAAACGCAAAGCGCGAAGCCGATGATGGTAATCAGGTCGGCAGTGAGCTCAATCTGTGGAAGTATCTCGATTCGAGGGACAGCAATCAAAGTTACGGTGGCAAAGCATCCGATCAGCGCCGAGATTCGGGGCTCCAGTCCCTGCGCTGTCTTCAGCGGCGGAAGACGCACCACTGTCGTTGCAACAACGAGAACGAGAAAGCCGAGAGCGGCAATGTCTGCTACGACCCCGATAATTCGCGCTATGGGCCATTCAGCGCCGCGAAGAGCTATAACCAATGCTCCGGCCTTCAAAGTCGCGCAGACCGTGAAGTAAAGTATCATCATTGCACGCCCGATGAAATCACGCGTCGCCGCTGGTGGGAGCTTCATGGATTTTGCCCTTCGGAATAAATGGATAGGCGAGTTGCTCGACGTAAGTTGGTGGAATGGGATCATCGACGCCATAGCGCTCCGGCACAGCCTTACCGGGCAGGTACATCGTTCCAAAGAGCGCGTCGATGAATGAAAGTTGAGCTGCGAAGTTCTTGTCGTATGCGGCTCGTTCATGAGCGTGATGCCAATGATGGAACTGGGGCGAGGCGATCAGCCATCGAAGCGGTCCGATGTTTAGCTTTACGTTGGCGTGCAGCAGCAAGCCGTGGGCGTGATACATCAACGCGAACAGGGCGATCGCCGGGCTGCTGAAACCCAGCAGGTAAACTGGCACGAGTGACGCGCCCTTCGTCAGAACCTGATCAACAGGATGAACCCTGTGCGCCGCCAGCCAGTCAAGTTCTTCAATACTGTGATGAATCGCATGGAAGCGCCATAAAAACGGGACGGCGTGGAACATACGATGCGCCAAGTAAAAGCCAATATCCGCGATGACTATGATTTCAATAACCTGGAGCCAAAATGGCTGTGATGAAACTGAGCTACTGATGTAGACTGGTATCAACTGCCCCACCGTGCCTGTCGCCAATGTAACAGCCGCGATCAGACCAAGGCTTATAGGAACGCCATTGAACAGAGCGTAGATGAGATCGTTGAAGAAGGCTTTCCTGAGGATCTTTTGACCTGGCCTTAGAGCGAACAGGCGCTCGATCGGAACGAAGATCAGAACCGCAATCAAAAGCGCTTTGAGATTGAGAATGTCCATACGGCGCCCCGCCGGCAAGATCCAATCCAAGCACTTCGCCGATTTGAGCGCAAGTTAATGGTTTCCGAAAGGTTAATTGAGAAGGTGATTTGCGCGCCACGAGTGTCAGACCGAGAGGCCGCCTAGAACCGTCAAGTTGCTATAGACCTGAAACACTATCGTGCAGACCGCTGCGAGCGAGATCGGCACCCCAAACGGCACAACGCCTTTGCGGTCCAGGTGCTGGACATACAGGCGGAAAGCGCCCGCGGGCAGCATGAGCGGATTTTTCACGATCAACGCTGTGGCGAGTGCGAAACCCAGCAGCAGTGCGGAGAACACAAGGAGGCCGCTGCCGCCGATCAGCAACGGCACCACCGCCATCAGCTTGACGTCGCCAGCCCCGATCTTGCGCATGGCCCAGAACGGAAAGAGTGCAACAAACAGCAAAAGACCGGCAAGCGCGCTCAGGCCCATGTCCCACCACGACCCGGATTGCACCGACAGGAGCTGCAGCGAGCCCAGACCCAGGCAAAGCAGCAGCAGCACATTCTGGTTGGATATCTTCTGGGTGGTAAAGTCGAGCCAGGCGATCCTTGCCAGCAAAGGAATCGCTAGCCCCTTCAGCAGCAGCGATGCGGCGAGCAACATGCTATCGCCTTACCGCTCGAGATTCTTCACGCTGGACGACAGGAGCTTCAGATTGTTGGCCACGGTCGGATCGTTGGGCGCCAGCTCATAGGCCTTGAGGAAACTGCTGCGCGCGTCCTGCAGCTTGCCGCGCAGCAGATAGGAATAGCCGACATTGTTGTAATATTCGGGTGTCCCGCCGACCAGCCGGAAGGCCTGGCGATAGGCCAGGTCGGAGAGGTCGAAGCGGCGGATGCGATCGCTGGAGGCGGCCAGGCCCATCCAGGCACCACCATCATTGGGTGCCAGCTGCGTCGCCTTGTAGAACAGGGCGCCGGCATTGCCGTAGTTTTCCGCGCGGAACTGGTTCTTGGCTTCGGCAACAGCCTGGTCCGAGGCATAGTACTCGACGTCGCTGACCGTCTTCAGCCCGTCGAAGGCATCGCCAAAGGCTGTCACGTCACCTTTCGAGGGCTCGTTGGTGCGGACGACGCCGCTGGTATCAGCCGTCTGACAGCCGGAAAGCACGATAAGCAGCAAACCGGCTACGGCTGCGAGGCGCATTGGCCCTGTCATTTCGTCCCCCAAAAGAATTCTCCGACTCTGTATTTCGACCCAAGCATATACGTGCCTAGAAGAAAATGCCCTTCATCCGGATGATGACAGGCAGCATGACGATCATCATCACCACCGGAAAGATGCACAGCCCCAATGGAATCATCATCTTGACCGGCAAAGAGTTGGCGCGTTCCTCGGCGCGAAGAATTCTCTGTCCACGCATTTCGTCGCTGTAGACACGCAGGGCTTCTGTCAAACTTGTACCGAGCTCCTCGGATTGCCGGAACAGAACCGCCAGCGCCCGCGCCTCTTCAAGGCCGATGCGGTCGGACAGTTCGCGCAGCGCCTCGCGCAACGGCTTGCCGGCGCGCAATTGCAGATTCATGATCGAAAGCTGGATGCCGAGCCATTTGTGGGTGCCGGCCAGTTCGTTGCTGACGCGCTCGACTGCCGCCTCGAGGCTCATGCCCGCGTCGGCGCAGGTGATCATCATATCCATGAAATCCGGAAACCCGCGACGATAGATCTGCTTTTGCCCATTCTCGAACCGGTCGAGCGCGATGCTTGGTATGACAATGCATGCCAGCCCAAGCAAGGCTGAACCTCCAAAAGCGACAAGACTGGGCAATTGGGGCGGTAAAATCTGGGACAGGAGTGCATAGGTCGCAACAAAGCCGACGCACACTGCGCCGAGCCGCGACAGAGTATAAATGAGCGGCGCGCTTGATTGGTAGAAGCCGGCGCGAAAGAGCTTCGCGTCCAGGGCGCTGGGCTCGTCCCGTTCCTTTTCGAGCGATCGAAAATACGCCTCGACCGGCCGCTGCGCCGAGATCCTGGTCAGTTCTTCCTGTCCGACAAGCGAGCGTCGATTGGGAATGCCCTTTGCCATCAGGCTTTGCGCAACCAATTTCCTCGTCTGCAGTGCCGGCAAGAAGACGAGCGAGCCAACCAGGAAAAGTGCCACCGCCGCAAGGAAAACGGCGGCGGAGACCAGAAGGCTCAGATCCTGGATGTTCGAAAACAGGTTTATGGCTTGCTCCTGTCAAAAATCGAAATTGACCATGCGATACATGATGAAGTCACCCAGCAGGGCCCATAGCCCGAAAATCAGGAACACAGGCATGATCAGCGGATTGCCCCAAACATCGCCATAGTAGCTCGGAGCGATGCCCATGAGGATGCCGAACATCAAGAGCGGAAACAATGAAATGATCCATCCCGACATTCGGCCTTCGGCGGAAAGCGCCCTGATCTTCAACCTGAGTTTCTGCCGTTCGCGCAGCACCGATGCGAGGTTCGACAGGATCTCGGTCAAATTGCCACCGGTCTTGGCCTGAATCGACAGCGACACAGACAGCAGTTGAAGGCCCTCGAAGCCGACGCGTTGCGAGAGTTTCCGCACCGCGTTTTCAAGGCTAAGGCCGAAGGTGATTTCGTCGGAAACGATGCCGAACTCGGTGCCGAGCGGATCAGGCATTTCACGGGCGACAAGACCTATCGCTACGGAGGTCGGATGACCGGCGCGCAGCGAACGCACGATCATGTCAAGTGCATCCGGCAATTGCTTCGCGAATTTCTGGATTCGCTTGGCACGCGCACGGCGGAGAACCAGAAACGGCAGGGCGAATCCGATGAGAAGAAAGATGACACACGAAACCACCGCTGAGAAGTGCAGGAGGTACGCAAATACCAGTGCCAGTACCAGCCCAGCGAGAATAAATATTGCGACAAACGACAGCGGATTCCCGGTAATGCCGGATTGAGTGTATAGCCTGTTCAGCCCGACCGCATTGAAAAGAAAATCGCCCGAGCCGGTAAGCCCACGTTCTCGCAGCAATCCCTGCAAGGTCTGTTCGGCCGGCACCTCGTCAGCGAGCCGCTTCAGCCGACGGTTGATCGTGCTGACCGTTGAGCGGCGTTTGGAGTAGGTCATGTACAGAGTCTCGGCCGCGAGAATGACCGACGCCGCCGCCATCACATAGATGAGGTAAAGTAACGTCTGGCCCGACGGCATCAAAGCGGAACCTGCGGATTGAAGGCATCCTTGGCGAAGTGGTGGCCGAGCGTCGCCGCTTCCTGGGCAAAGCGCGGACGGATGCCGGTGGCGCGAAATTCACCGACGATCTGACCCTCCGCACTCACATCCCGGCGAACGAAATGGTAAAGCTCCTGAAGCTGGACGACATTGCCTTCCATGCCGGTCAGTTCCGATATGGAAACGACCCGCCTTCCCCCGTCGGAGAGGCGTTGCGTCTGCACGATGATGTCGATCGCCGACGCGATTTGCGCCCGGATTGAATCATGGCTCATCGGCATGCCCGCCATGCCGACCATTTGTTCTAATCGCGATATTGCGTCCCGCGGCGTGTTGGCGTGGATAGTGGTCATCGAGCCTTCGTGGCCGGTGTTCATCGCTTGCAGCATGTCGAAGGCTTCCTCGCCGCGCACCTCGCCGACGATGATGCGATCCGGCCGCATGCGCAGCGCATTCTTGAGCAATTCGCGCTGGCGGACCTCGCCCTTGCCCTCGACATTCGGGGGGCGCGTTTCCAGCCGGCCGACATGCGGCTGCTGCAATTGCAATTCGGCGGCGTCCTCGATGGTGATCAGGCGCTCCCTTGCCGGGATGTAGCTCGACAGCGCGTTGAGCAAGGTCGTCTTGCCGCTGCCGGTGCCGCCTGAAACCAGGATCGACTTGCGTGCCTGCACCGCGATCCGCAGAAGGTCGATCATCGGCTGGCGGATCGAATTGAACGCCATCAGGCGTTCAAGCGAATAGGGGTTTTTGGAGAATTTGCGGATAGACACCAGCGGGCCATCCACCGAGATCGGCCGCACCGCGATGTTGACACGCGACCCATCTTCCAGCCGCGCATCCACCATCGGCGCGGATTCATCGACTCGTCGGCCGATCGCCGAGACGATCTTGTTGATGACACGCAGCAGATGCGCCTCGTCGCGGAAACGGATCGAGGTCTCCTCGATCACGCCGCGCCGCTCGATGAAAACGCGATTGTGCGTGTTGATCAGTATGTCGGAGATTGAATCGTCTTTCAGCAGCGGCTCGATTGGCCCCAGGCCGAGCATCTCGTCGGCGGTGTCGCTGGTCAATTGATCGAGCTCGCGAGCATTCAGCGGCACGTTGCGAGCGCGGACAAATTCTCGCACGATCGGCCGGATCTCATTCAGGATTTCATCCTTGGACGCGTTTTCAAGGGCGGTCAGGTTGAAGCGGTCAATGAGGTGGCGGTGGAGTTCGACCTTGAGCGTCAGGAACTCGTCACCGTGCGGTTCAAAGTCGGCAACAGGAGAAAGCGTCGGGCTAGCGGGCAAAACCGCCATCGGCTCGAGCTTTGGCTCGACTCGCAACTCGCTTGGCCCTTTGGTGAACCGCCCCAGCATATCGCGTTATACTCCCCGTAGAATCCGTCGCCACGGAAACTAAACATTAACCACGCATGGCACAAGCGCCAGCCGCGCACCATGCGATTTAATACTTCAGACATAGTTAAGATCAAGGATCAGAAAACGCGATGTTTATTTGGTCAGCGGCGCTGTCCTAATGGAACACGAGGGACTCGCTTTCAATGCCAAGTGCTTTTTTTGCCACAAAGGCGTCATGGAGCCCACCTAAGGCCTTAGATATAAAGGAATATGCGCTATCGCTAATACCGCCCCATTTCCGCCATACCCACGGCCAAATTATGAACGAATGGTTAAGATGGGTTGAAAAATGAGCCGAATCAATGTTTTGGTCCGCCTGAAATCGGCAATATTCTTGCCGAACCCTGTATAGGAAAGTTAAGAAACCCTTAATCCCGTTTGACTCTGATTTTCGTCGGGACTTAGATCGAGATGACGGGGGATGCTTGGGTATGGATTTCATCCTTGGCTCGTCTCGTCGGGTTCAAACCTCCAAAGGGAGAAATTGGCATGAAGAAGCTCATGACGATGACCCGGCAGTTCCGCGACGACGAAAACGGCGCTGCCATGGTCGAATATACCATCTTGCTCGGCATCATTACTATCGCAGTGATTGCGTCGATTGTTATCGTCGGCAACTGGGTCGGTCTCCGGTGGACAACACTATCCACAACGTTGGCTGCCAACCCGTGATCTCGTGACGCTATCATCGACGCCGCGGATATCCGCGGCGTCGATGATCAAGAATAATGCAGTGATCTGTGAAAACGCAGCCGGGTGGGGCAAGAAATGCGCGCAAATACTGTCATCATGATCGTCCTCGCCGGTGTGTTCGGCGTGCTCGCGGTGGTTCTCGCCAATATCTGGCTGGCCAACCAGCGCAGCGCCATGGCGCAGACGGAAGATGTCCAGCGCGACACGGTCGTGGTGGCCGCGATGCCGTTGAAGTTCGGCGACACGCTGTCGGCGGACAAGCTGCGCGAAGTCGCCTGGCCCGCAGGTGCGGTCCCGACCGGAGCTTTCAAGACAACAAAAGATCTGCTGGCCGGCGAAGGTACCAAGCAGGCACTGCAGGCGATCGGCGTCAACGAGCCTGTTCTCGCCACCAAGATCACCGGCCCCGGCCAGCGTGCCACGCTCTCGGCAGTACTCGGCGAAGGCATGAAGGCCGTTTCTATCAGGGTTAACGACGTGCTCGGCGTCGCCGGGTTCGTTTTCCCCGGCGACCGCGTCGATGTGCTGCTGACCCGCAAGGTGCGCACCACCCAGGGGACGGACCAAAGTTTCGTCGACGTGCTTTTGCAGAGCATGAAGGTGCTCGCCGTCGACCAGGTCGCCGATGAAAGCACCGAGAACCCGACGGTCGTGAAGGCTGTCACGCTCGAGGTCAGCACCAAGGACGCGCAGAAGCTTACCTTGGCTGCCGACGCGGGCCAGCTTTCCCTGGCGCTTCGCCAGGCCGCGGCCAGCAAGGGCGAGACGACCGGACGCATTACGCTTTCGGACTTGACCGGTGATACGCCGGACGACGTCGCCGCCAGGCAGGCCGAACTCGCCAAGCAGGCTGCAGCCGACGCCGAGGCAGCGGCCGAGCGCAAGCGCGCGGACGACAAGATCAATGGGCTGACCCAGGCCGTGGAACGGGTGGGAAGCAGGCTTGACCTGTTGAGCAAGGCAAAACCGGCTCCGGCAGTGGCCACAGCACCCCAGATGCAAGAAGTGGTTAAGGAAGTGATCAAATATGTGCAGCCGGAGCCGCCGGCGCGTGCGACAATCGGCGTCTTCAGGGGTGTTAAGCTCGAATCCTACGACGTGCCGCGACAAAAATAACGCTAGGGTATTGCCGAACGATTCGGCAAGGGGGGTAGTCTAGATGCGTATGTTCCGGGGATCACTGGCGGCTGCCGCGCTGGCCTGTTCGGTCACGTTGCTGCCGATCGACCTTGCTGCTCATGCAGCCGACCGCAAGATCGATGTAACGAACCCCAGCGTCCACCGTGTTTTCCTGCCCATGTCGCAGTCGGTGACGATCCAGGTGAACGCCACGCTCGGCGATATCGTCGTGGGCGACGAGAAGATCGCCGACGCCCAGCCAATGACCGACCGAACGCTCTATGTCATCGGCAAGAGCGCCGGCACCACCACCGTCAATCTCTTTTCAGAAGACAAGCGCTCGCTTGGCGTGATCCAGATCGAGGTCGGCGTCGACGTGAGCGACATGGCGCAGGCGATCCGGCAGGTCGCTCCCAGGGCGCGCATCGATATCGGTTCGATCAACGGCAAGGTCAGGCTTGGCGGCCATGTCAAGGACGGCGCCACGCTGGCGGCGATCATGCAGGTTGCCCAGCAATATGGCCCCGACGCGATCATAAACGCTGTGACCGTCGACGACAGCCAGCAAGTAAACCTCGAAGTGCGGGTGCTGGAGGCCAAGCGCAATGCCGGCCGCGATCTTGGCGTCTCGATCAGGAGCACCAACGGCAGCGGCACCACCCGCACCGCAACCGGCATAGCCGCCGTCGACGAAGACGATGTGGTGCTGGGGCCGGGCAATCTGCTTACCGGCCTTCTTTCGAACACCAACCCGTTCGCGGCGCTGATCACCCGCGTCATCGACAGCAACATCAAGGTCGACCTGATCATTGAGGCGCTCGAGGCCAAGGGCGTGGTGCGCACCCTTGCCGAACCCAACCTCACCACGCTTTCCGGTGAGGTTGCCAGCTTCAACGCCGGTGGCGAAGTACCTATCCGCACCCTCGACGAGGATGGCGAGATCAGCATCGTGTACAAGCAGTTCGGCGTCAATCTGCTGTTCACGCCGGTCGTGCTCGACAACGACAAGATCAACATTAGGCTGGCGCCGGAAGTCAGCGACCTCACCAGTTTCACCATCGCAGGCGACCCGATCTTCACCAACCGCAAGCTGTCGACCGTCGTCGAATTGCGCGACGGCCAGAGCTTTGCGGTCGGCGGGCTTTTGTCCAGCAAGAACACCAAGATCCAGAGGCAGGTGCCGTGGCTCGGCCAGGTGCCGATCGTCGGGGCGCTGTTCCGGAATTCGAGCAACCAGAAGGAAGAAACCGAACTGGTCGTGATCGTCACGCCGCGTATCGTGCGACCGGTAAAGCCCGGTGAGCAACTGGCGACGCCGTTCGACAAGACGCGGCCTGCCAACGACCCGGAGCTCTTCATCCTCGGTCAGCTCGAAGTGACCAAGGACATGGTTCGCAAATATGAGCTCGGAGAAGGCGTGGTCGGCCCCTATGGCCACATGCTCGACCTGAAATCCAAGGACAAAATGATCTATGTCAAGAAATAGCGCCTTGATCCTGCTTTTGTGCGTCGGCGCGTTGACGGGCTGCGCCGCCGACTACCTGAACAATTACGAAACGGTGACACTGGCTGCCGGCGACACGCAGAAGTACAATTCGCTGCTGCAGACGGTCGATCCGCTCAATCCGGCGTCGAAGAACACAGCCATCGAAGGCGATGGCGCGCGCGCTGCCGCTGTTGCCCAGAGTTACAAGTTTCCACCACCACCACCGCCACCGCCGGCCATCACGGTGAATGTCGGCAACACCGGGGATTGAACAGAAGGGTGCAGTTCAACGTCAGGCAAAGCGACTGGCGTCAGGGGAGCAAGGGCCATGCTGCGGATTGTTCGCGCGTTCTGGCAAGATCAAAGGGGAATAGCGCTGATACTGGTCAGCATCATGCTGCCGGCAATCATCGGCTTTTCCTTGCTGGCGATCGACATGAGCCGGGTCAACAACCTTCACAACGATCTTCAGAAGGGGGCGGATGCGTTTGCTTTGGCGGGCGCGGCTGAGCTGGATGGGACGTCGAGCGCTATCACCCGTGCCGACAGGGCGATCGCTACGCTGGTAAGCAATCGATACACTTTCTCGACCTCCGGCCCGCCTCAAACGCTCGCTTCCACCGGAGTAACACGCCGCTATCTTCGTTCGTTGCCGGCCACCGACGATCTCCCGATTGTGGCGGGCAATGTGATCACCGACGAACTGAACGACGCCAGACTTGCCCGTTTTGTGGAGGTCACGGTAACCCCGGTCGGGTTTGCCGCTATCTTTCCGGCCTCATTCTTGTCCCCCGGCGCCAGCAACAGTTTCAATGTCGGGGCAGTCGCCGTGGCGGGCTTCACCTCCGGCGTCTGCGATTTCACGCCCGTCTTCATCTGCAACCCATACGAGAACGATCCTGACGGACACACTCTCGAAGAGGCAGCCGCCAGGGTCGACCTGCGGCGGAGACTCATAGAACTGCGCAAGGTCGGCAACGGTGCGGCCGCCGGTCCAGGCAACTTTGGCTTTCTCGAGCCGCCGGAAGGAGTCGGCAACGGAGCCCAGGCACTTGCACAGACCATCGCCACATCCAGGCCAATCGGCTGCTATTCGGCAGAAGGCGTCGATACCAAGACAGGACAGAACGCTGGACCAGTGCAGGACGCCTTCAACGTTCGTTTCGGGATCGCTGCCAACGGCCACTTCAATTCCGCGGAATACGGCCCCGCCGCGAACGTCCGAAAGGGCGCTTCGGCTGGAGGGAATGGCAACGACAATGGCAACGGAGGCGGAGGCGGCAACTGCCCTCAATATAACCAGTTGACGTTCGGCACACCCAATATGGGCCTGCCCAGAGATCCCAACGCGCCATATATGAATGGGCGAATGGGCGATGGAGACTGGAATTTTTCCGGCTATTGGAGCACCAACTTCGGTTCCGCTGCCTATCCATCGGCATGGGACACGACCAAGCCCTCGCGTTACGAAGTCTACAGGTATGAATTATCGGCCGGCCTTGTCGGAACGGCATCTATCGGAGGCGAGGTCGGAACGCCGCCGAATTCGTGCGAACCGCCGGTCACGACGGTGGACCGTCGCCTGATCTATGGCGCGATCCTGAATTGCACCGCGCTGGAACAAACCAACGATCTTTCTGGCCACAGCACCGGTCTGCCAGTCGAAGCATTCGCCAGTTTCTTCCTCACCGAGCCAGTATCCTCGCCGTCGGACGATGCGTCAGTTATGGTTGAATTAGTCGACATCACTGGACGCGGCGGCCAAGGCACGCTCGACAATTTCCTTCGCGACGAAGTCCAACTTTACCGGTGATGGCGATGATCGGAACGCTATGCCGCCACCTCGACAGATTCCGACGCGACAGCCGTGGTGCGGTGCTCGTCGAAATGACGCTGATCACGCCGCTGATGCTGATCTTGTCGGCAGGTGTGTTCGAGTTCGGCAATCTGATCCATAACAAGCTGCTGATGGAGGCCGGCCTGTCGGACGCGGCACGCTTTGCCGCGCGCTGCAACAGCCAGTTGTACACGCAGGCCGGGCTGGCGGCGATCAACTGCGCCGATATCGCCACCAACATCGCTGTGTTCGGCAAGGCGGCGGTAACAGTGACAGACGTTCCGCGCGTCAGCGGCTGGCAGACATCGGATGTCACGGTGACCATCGCTGCCACCGCCTCCTGTCACCCCGCCGTCGTCGACGGCGTCATCCAATATCGCTCCACCACCGCACAAGTCTGCATCGTCCGAGCGGTCGGCAACTATCCATATACCGGCGTCGGCATGCTGTCGTTCATCGGAATCGGTCCGATCACGCTGACCGGCTCTCACGAGGAGCGGTTGATCCGATTCTGATCATGATCAAGCGTTTTGCGAAATCGGAAGACGGCGCGGCGATGGTAGAAATGACCATCGTGGCGACGCTGCTGTTTGCCCTTGTTCTCGGGTTCGTCGACTTCGGCAATGCCTTCTATCAATGGAATGCGGCCACCAAGGCCGTCCAGATCGGTGCAAGGCTGGCCTCCATCTCCGATCCGGTCGCGCCGCTGATTTCCACAGCTGGCCCGACTACGACGCCGGGAGCGCCAGTAGCCGCGGGTGATTTTGCCTACGTTTGCGACGGCGCAACATCGACCTGCAACTGCACAGGCGCCTATTGTGTCGCCGGCGTGTGGGAAGCAGCAAATTTCTCCAGAATTTTTGCAGGTGACGACGGGGTATGTGGTGCCGTGGCCGGCAGTCGTCCCGGCATGTGCGACTTCTACCCCTATTTGCAGCCGGCGAACGTCGTCATCCGCTACTCGGCCACGGGGCTTGGCTACCAGACCCGGCTGGCGGGATCTGTACCGACAATAACTGTCAGCCTCCAGAACGTGAACTTCCAGTTCTTCTTTCTGCAGGGACTGATGGGGTTTGCGAACATCACCATGCCCTCCATGCTGAGCACGGTTACGGGCGAAGACCTGAAGAGTACCGCGTCATGAACGCCATCAACACCAAGGTTCTGCCGACCAAACGAAAGCAGGTGGCCCTGTTCTCGTCGGATCCGCAATTCAAGCGCGAGGTGGCGACGCGGCTCGACGCGCTGGCCATCTATGATGTCAGGATTTCGGAGACGGGTGACTTTCTCAAAGGCCCGCCCACCGAGACGCGGCCGGGCATCGTCATCCTCGACCTCGCCAATGGCGAGTTGCTCGGCGAGCCTGGAATAATCGCGGCGCGCGCGCTGTGGGCGGCGGTGCCGCTGATCGCGGTTTCCGGTGAATTGACCTCCGAGCAGACGCGCATCCTGGTTCGCATGAACGCTTCGGACTGGCTGCACAAGCCGCTCGACGCCAAGGAACTGCTCAACGCGGTCACCTTCCACGACACCGGCAACCAGGGCACCAAGAGCCGCATCATCACTTTCATCAGCGCCAGCGGCGGCGCCGGCGCCACGACGCTCGCTCTGTCGGCGGCGGAATTCCTGGCGTCGAAATCCACCGGACGTGCGGCTTCGACCTGCCTCGTCGACCTCGATTTCCAGAGCGCCAATTGCGGCGCCTATCTCAACCTGTTCAACCAGTTCGACCTGGCCGGCATCATCGGCCAGCCGGAAAGGCTCGATGTCGAACTGATGGACGTCATCAAGCTCTCTCGCCCGTCCGGCCTGACCCTCTATTCATTCGAGAGGCCGCAATTGCCGTTTGAGCCGCAGGGCGCCGATTTCGTGTTCCGGCTGCTGGACCTCGTCGCCTACCGGTTCGACGACATCGTCATCGACCTGCCGAATATCGAAACCCCCTGGCAGAATTCCGTGCTTTCGACGAGCGACGAGATCTTCATCGTCTTCGAGCTCAACGTCGCCTCGCTGCGGCAAGGCAAGCGGCTCTACACGAAGATCCGCGAACTGCGCGGCAATTCGGTGAGCATCACCCTGGTCGCCAACAAGCATAAGCGCAAATGGTTCGGCAACCACTTTTCGCGCAGCGAACTCGAGAAGATATTCAAGGCGCCGCACATCAAGTCGGTCGGCCTGGACAATGCGCTGCTGACCGACGCGCTGAACCGGGCCATCCTGCCTTCCGAAGTGGATGGGCGGGCGCGCTTCAACAAGGACCTGAAGCGGATGTTCAAAGAGCGGCTCGATGACCCAGCCCGGTAGATACCGCATCGTCCCGAGGCTTGCCGGCGCCTGCATCATCGGCTTGGCCTTGGGGATGCCGGCGTCGGAATTCGCCCATGCCCGATCCGCGCTGTCGGACCGGCCGCCGCTGCCGGCAATGGGCCCCAGCCTGCGCAAGGCGGTTGCTCTCCAAACCGCGGAACAGCCCGGCACGATCATCATCCGCAAGGACGAGAAGGCGCTCTATCTGGTGACCCGGCAGGGCCAGGCGTTGCGTTACCAGATCAGCGTCGGGCGCGACGGCTTTGGTTGGACCGGCATCGTCAAGGTCGGAGCGAAAACGGAATGGCCGGAATGGCGCCCACCCAGGGAAATGCGCGCCCGCCAGCCGGAGCTGCCGGAAATGGTGCCCGCCGGTCCCTACAATCCACTCGGCGCCAGGGCACTCTATCTGCTGCGGGACGGGCGCGACACGCTCTACCGCATCCACGGCACCAACGATCCCAAGGGCATCGGCTTCGACGGAACATCGGGATGTTTCCGTCTTACCAACACCGATGTGATCGATCTCTTCAAGCGCGTCTCGGTCGGCGCAAAGGTGGTGGTCCAATGACGATGATCAGCGACCCGGATATACCGGCAATCGACATTGGGCCGGCAACCCACACTGAAGAGCAAGCTGCAGTTGGGAAACCGAGCAATGCAAGGATGCTCGGCGTTGTCGCCGTCGGCGCCTTGCTGATCACGGCGGTGAACATAGCGGCCGCGGTCTATTTCTACCGCGGCATCAACGATCTGCGCCTTGTCGAACGGCGGCTGGAACAGCTCGGATCATTCGAGCAACGGATCGCGGCCCGGCTCGATACGGTCAACAACGGCTTCCAAAGCCGGTTTGAAAAACTGGACAGTCAACTGCAGGGCAGCTTCAACGAAGTCAAAGGCAGCATTGCCCGGCTTGAACAGGAGCTGCCCCTGGACAGTGACGACGACATGTCGAGCATCGCGGAGCCTTCCGTGATCACGACCAGCACCATGGCGGAAGCAGCCACCGATCTCGAAGAAGCGACCGAACCCAGTATCGTCGAAGCGCCGCGCCCGCCCAAAAAGAGGATCGCGGCGCCGCCCCCTCCCCCAAACTCGTCCTACCAGCGCATCGTGCAGCCTGACGGCAAGGTCCATTACAAGAAAATCAACTAGTTCCTCTGCACAGAGGATTTGGTTCTTAGCCTGAAAGCGACCGTGAACGGTCGCTGTAGGCCGGCCTTCAGCCGCGTTCTCTGACGCTGGCGATTAGCCGTAAGCCCCCGCGCCTTCGTCATCCTAGGGCGAAGCAAGGAGCGAAGCGACGCGGCGCAGACCCTAGGATCCATGCCGTTACCTCTGCCGAACAATGCAACGGCTCAGAACGGCGCTTGTATCCGCAACTGCGCTCGTTACCCTTCAGCCATGACCGGCTATGCCTATATGACCGCGAGCCAGAAGCGCGGCACGATCTACATCGGTGTCACCAATGATCTCGGCCGCCGCATGCCGGAGCACAAATCCGGCCAAGGCTCGCGCTTCACCAGCCGCTACGGCGTGCAGCGGCTGGTCTGGTACGAGGAACATTTCGACATTCGCGACGCCATCCAGCGCGAGAAGTCGCTGAAGCGCTGGCCGCGCCAATGGAAGATCGAGCTGATCGAGAAGACCAATCCAGAGTGGTTCGAGCTTTTTCGCGGAACGGGGTGGTAGGGTTCGGTTCTGGGCCGCTGCATTCTTCGGCTGATGTCACGGAATGGATCCCAGGGTCTGCGCCGCGTCGCTTCGCTCCTTGCTCCGCCCTAGGATGACGAAGTGGAGGGAAGGTTCGGCTAATCGAGAAGGCACCGGCGTGCCCCGGGTCCTACAAATCCCGCTGGAGAGCAATAAGCCGTACGGCGAGGGCTCGGGAACGCTGTCGCGCTTCGCCGAGAAACGCAACATGACAGTAGGCGCAGGCTGCAGTGCCCAGACCCAGCACCAGGCTGTTCTGCCATGTGAAATCCAGGATCAGCGAGAATGGATGGCCACTCGGCGCGGTGAATGCCGCGATCGTGCTCGCGGTTTCAGAATGGCTGCTGGAAGCGACCATCATCGCGGCGAAAAGCAGAGCGACGTGGTTGGCAAGGAAGAAGAACGCGGCCGATTTTCGCGTCCGGCAAGCCATCCAGCAGAGGATCGATGCGGCGGTCAGGATGGCGGCATCAAGGACCATTGAACCGCCCAGATAAAGGTCGACCTGCTGCCAGAACATCGTCGCCAAAGGGCGCAGTCCAAGCCAGATCCGCCACATGGCAGGGCTGGCCGGATAGGTTCCCAGCAGGAACGTCGCTGCTCGCTCCCCTGCCAGAATGAGAAGAATGAGAGCCGGGAAGGCAAAAAGCAGTAGCGGCTTGCGCGTCATGTTCCCTCGCCAATCGATAAGCAGAATAGGCTGCAAAGATTGCGCGAAGCTTAAGGAAGGCGGCGAACAGCATTGATCACAGGCGCAGGCGCAGCCCACAACCTGGCGAGCGCCCGTTTTATGTGCCATTTTTGCTACATTCCCGAAACTTATGGCCCGAATTCGGTTCTTGGCCGGCCCTAAATCAATAAACACTCACATATTCGAAGAATTTATCGGATAATTTGTCAAAGCTTCGGTGAAAAGGCTTGGCCATATAACAAAGTACCAGGCGGAAGCGTGGGCGGGGGTAGAAATGAATACGACGATCAAAGTGGCCATTGGCAAGCGCCTTGGCCTTCTCATTACATTTTCGATGCTGGCTTGCGGGAGCGCTAGTGCCCTCACGCTCAAGGAAGCGATGGCCGTAGCCGTCGAGTCCAATCCGGAGATCGGCCAAGCGATCGAAAACCGCGAAGCAATCGAATTCGAACTGCGTCAAGCGAAAGGGCTCTATCTTCCCAGCATCGATCTCGAGGCATCTGCGGGAGCCCGTCGCCTCGACAATTCGTCCCGACGAGCGCTCTCCACAGAGGATGACGCGCTCTATCCGGCGGAAGCGGGTGTCGTGATATCGCAAACGCTCTATGACAGTGGAGCACGACGGGCCGAACTGAACCATCAGGCGTCGCGGGTCGATGGGGCTTCTTTCAGGGTACTGGAGCGATCTGAATTCATCGGGCTCTCCGTCGTTCAGGATTATCTTGAATACATGCTGCAGGCCTCGATCGTTTCAGAGGCGAAAAAGAACCTGGGCTTCCATCAGGGGATTCTCGGCGATATCCGGCAAGGCATCGCGGGTGGTGCGCTAAACGATGCCGACGGCCAACAAGCCCAGGAGCGGCTTTTAGCAGCCAAGGCACGCTTGCAGGAAGCTTCCGAAGAGCTGGAACAGGCCAAAATACGATTCTTCAAGACCGTCGGCAAGCCGCTGACGAACGCCTCAAGGCCAGGGAGTGTTGGCGGCGCGCTGCCAAGGTCGCTTGATGAGGCGCTGGGACTGGCGCGCGAGAACAATCCGCGCGTTCACATGGCCAACAGTGATATCGACGCTGCTGCTTCACTGGTGGACGCAGCCCGGGCCAAATTCGGGCCCGCCATCGTCGCCGAAGGCCGTGCCCGGGCCGGATATGACGTTGATGGCGATGACGGCGACGCCAGCGACCTGCAAGCGCGGCTCGTGCTGCGATGGAACCTCTATCGCGGAGGTATCGACAAGGCCAACGAACAAGAACAGATCCGCCGCACCAGCGAACAGCGACTCGGATTGCATCAGGTCTTGCGGGAGATCGAGGAAGCGGTCCGCACCTCGTGGGATCGCCGCTTCCGGCAAGCCGACCTCGCAAAAACTCTGCGGCTGCAGGCTTCCGAGAGCGCAAAACTCGTCGTCTCCTATCGCGAACAATTCAAGGTCGGACAGCGCTCGCTGCTCGACGTGCTTGATGCGCAAAATACGCGGTTCAATACAGCAACGCTGGCGGATACCGCCTCCTACGCATCGCTGTTCGCCGAGTATCGGCTGCTGGCGGCGACCGGGCAGTTGCTGAAAACGATGAACCTTCAGCCGGCAAAACAGGCGACGGCTTATGCCAGGAGCGAGTTTGCAACGCCAGAGACTGCTGACACCGAAACCTATGCGCGCACCCCGTCGGAACAGAAGAATGATCTGCCTTTCGACATCCTCGCCCCGGTCAGGAAAAAATAGCTTGGTTTAAGGATCGATCGAGAGTCCTTGCGGGCAGATCGTGAATCAGCAACCCAACATCCTCTCCCCTAAAGAGGCATTCAAGGCCTGCTTTTCGGCTGTTGCCGGATATCTCGGCAGACCGAGCGCCGAAACCGTCCTGTTCGCCGGGGTTCCGCTTTCAGAGACGCGAATAGAGGTGGAGGACATCAGGCATCTTGCCGAACGGATCGGTCTGGAGGTCCAGGAATTCAGCCACCGGGATTTTCTGCGCGGTCGTGTCGATCTTCCTGCCATTCTCTTTCGCGTCAGCCAGTTGCCTGTTGCTCTGCTGGCGGAGATGCAAGACGGCGCATATACGACCGCCCCGCAGGAGGATGGCCGCACGATCATCGCCAAATCCGAGCTTGCCGCCAGTGTCATCAGTGGCGGCGTATCCTTTTCGATAACCTATGCCAATGCCGCCGAAGGGATGAACGTCGGTTCGGCAGCGAGGATAGAAAGGCGCCACTGGCTGACGGGAACGATGGGCGCCTTCTGGCACACCTATTCGAAAGTGGTCCTGTCGGCGATATTCATCAATCTGCTGGCGATCGCCTCGCCGATCTTCACCATGAACGTCTACGACAGAATCCTGCCGAATAAGGCAACATCAACGCTGTGGGTTCTGGCAATCGGCATCGGCGCCGTTATTCTGTTCGATCTGCTTCTGAAGACCGCCAGGGCATCTCTCATCGACTATGCCGGGCGCAAAGCAGATCTGCGAATATCATATCTTCTGTTCGAAAAAGTCCTCAACTCGTCTCTGTCAGCGCGCCCTGGCTCGACCGGTGAATACGCAAATCGCGTGACTCAATATGAATTCGTGAGGGAGTTCTTCACCTCCAACACCATCAGCGTCTTCATCGATACGGCTTTTGTGTTCGTCTTTCTTCTGGTCATCTATGCGATCGGCGGCTGGCTGGTGGTGATACCGGCATTGGCCTTCGTGGCGTCGGTCATCGTCGGGCTGATCACGCAGCGACGTATCGGCAAGCGAGTCGCCGCCTCGATGAACGAGGCTTCTCAGCGCCAGGCCTTGCTGGTCGAATCCATTTCGACGCTGGAGACGATCAAATCGCTGCGGGCCGAAGCGTATCTGCTGCGGAGATGGGGCGAGCACTCCAAGAACGCTGCCAACACGTCGGAAAAGATCAAGCAGCTTTCGGCCGCCGCCGGCAACATCACCCAGGCCATACAGCAGCTTGTGACCGTCGCCCTGGTCGTAGCCGGCGCCTATGCCTTCTCGGAAGGTCATATTTCTACGGGAGCAATAATAGGCACGGTCATGCTGGCGAGCCGCGCGGTGGCTCCGCTTGGCCAGATCGCCATCACCCTTTCGAGACTGCGGCAAGCACTGCTCTCGTTGAGAATCATCAATTCGATCATGGCTCAACCGGAAGACCGGCCGGACACGGTGGGTTTCGTCAACCGCCCCATCCGCAACGGTGCGATGGTGTTCAGGAATGTCGGGTTCGTCTATCCCGGTTCGGAAAACGAGGTTCTGACCGGGCTCAATTTTTCGGTGAAACCGGGAGAACGGATCGGCATCATCGGTCGCATAGGGTCCGGCAAAACAACGATGGGTCGCCTGATCGGCAGGCTTTTCCTTCCGACCTCGGGAGAACTTTTGCTCGACGGCATCGACATCCGCCAATACCACCCGTCGGAGGTTCGCGCTGCGGTAGGAATCGTCGCCCAGGCCGGCGATCTGTTTTCAGGCACCATCAAGGAAAATCTCCTGATGGCGTGCCCCGAAGCGACCGATGAGGAAATCATCGACGCCGCAAAGGCTGCCGGCGTCGACGAATTCGTCTCTCGCCACCCGCGCGGCTATGACATGAATGTCGGCGAGCGGGGTACCAATCTCTCGGGGGGGCAGCGACAGACGGTGGCAATTGCGCGCCTGCTGCTGACCAAGCCGAAAATCGTCTTCCTGGACGAGCCGTCAGGCTCAATGGATCTCGCCTCGGAAAGACAGTTGATCAAACAGCTCAAAGTGGCCTTCGATGAAAACACGACGCTGATCGTGTCAACCCACCGCTACAGCATGCTTGAGCTGGCGGATCGGCTTATCGTTGTCGAACAAGGCAGGATAGTTGCAGACGGACCAAAGGAACAAGTCGTAAAGGCACTGCAGAAAAGTGGCTGATCAAAATAGATTATATTGAACGAGTTCAATATAATGGGGCGTGGGGAAATGCTTGCCAGAGAAGACCGTCCGCCGCTTTTCGCGTCGGCATCCATATTCATCATAGGAGCGCTCTTCGTCGTTTTCGTTGCTTGGGCAGCTTTTGCCGAAGTCGATGAAATCGCACGCGGCGACGGCAAGGTCATCCCGGCGTCCAAGACCCAAATCATCCAGGCCAGCGAAGCCGGCGTCGTCCAGGAAATCGCCGTCAAGATTGGGCAGGTCGTCAGGAAAAACGACCTGATCATTCGCCTCGACAACACGCTGAATACGTCCAGCCTTGGCGAGCAGCAGGCCAAGTCACGCGCGCTTGAAGTGCGAATCGCAAGGCTCAAATACGAACAAAGCGGCAATCTCGCAGGGCCCTTTCCGTGCCCGGCTGACATTCAGTCGATCGCTCCGCAAATCTGCGACAATGAACAAAAGCTTCTCACGGCCCGGCGCGAAAACTTCGACAACAAATTGTCGGTTCTCAAATCGCGCCTCGACCAGCGCGAGAAGGAACTGGACGAAGCAGCCGCCAATTCCGACCGCCTGACAAGGAACCTCGCCGTTAGTGACCAAGAGGCAAAACTGGTTGGATCAATGGTCAAAAAGGGGCTGATGGCCAGGACAGAGCAAATCCGGGTTGAACGGGAGCAGACTGAACTCAACGGTCAGCTGAACCTGTCCGGCGAGACAGTCAAGAAGATCAGGTCAACGATCACCGAAGCCCAACTCCAGGTCGAGGAGCTTGGCCTCCAGCTGCAACAGGAAGCATTGGATGAACTGACGCAGGCGCTGGCCGAGCTTTCGGTCGTGGACGAAACCATTCGTGGGGCCACCGACAAGGTAGCGCGCACCGATATCCGTTCGCCGGTGGACGGCATCGTCAATACACTGGAGCTAAACACGGTTGGCGCCTTCGTGCAGCCTGGCTCGGTCGTGGCAGGCATCGTGCCCACCTCCGAAACCTTGCTGATCGAAGCGCGGGTCTCGCCGCGCGATGTCGCTTTCATTCGTCCCGACCAGGAGGCGCTGATAAAAGTCACCGCTTACGACTTCTCGATCTTCGGCGGCATCGAAGGCAAGGTCTCCAACATCACCGCCGACAGCCTGGTCGACGAGAAAACGGGTGAGCCCTTTTACCAGGTGCGTGTCGCGACGGACAAGTCCACCCTCGAACGGGACGGCAAGGCCTATTCGATCATCCCCGGCATGATCTGTTCAGTCGACATCAAGACAGGACGCAAGACGATCCTCAGTTACCTTTTGAAGCCGATCAACAAGGCGCGTCAGGAGGCGATGAGTGAGCGCTAGCGCCAACTCTCCTCCCAGCACCCATGATCGGTTGCTTCTGCCGATCACCAGAGAGGATTTCGGGCTGGAGTTCCGGGTTGTCGCGCGTGGCGGCATACGCCGCGGCATTCGTCTGGAAAAGGCTTTCTGGATGTCGCTGAAGCAGATGGCTGAAAACAGGAAATGCACGATCGGCATGCTGATCGACGAGATCGCCAAAAATCAAACCAAGACTGGTAATCTGACGTCGGCGATACGGGTGGCCTGCATACTCGGGCTGGCGGATGAAAACCTGATCCTGCGAAAGCTTGCATCGATCAGAACGATCAATGCCATATTGGTTGCCTGCCCCTCGCCCGCTTTTGCCTTGGCGTCATCGAAGAAGATCCTGACTTTCAATGCTCCGTTCCAGCAACTGGTCAAGCGTCAGTTGCCGACCGGACCGAACAACGATGCACGACAAGATCTCAAGCTGGCGCTGGATCTCAATGTCGCCGACATTTTTGCCCGACTCGATGCCAATGGCGAAGTTCCGATCGCCAGCGGCTTCGTCATCGGCGCCGGCGAACGTCGGTATCGGGGTCAATTGAATGCAGTGCGGGCGCCCGTACCCGAACCGGAGCTGCTGATGGCGTTCGTCAACGGCTAATGCATGTCGCGCAAAAGCTTGCCCTCGGGCTTGACCCGAGGGTGCGCAGCGGTTTTGCTATATGGATAAAAACAAGAACTTAAAGCGCGTCGCATGAATCCGTTCAAATGCAACGCGCTTTAGAGCTGCCGCTCCGGGCAAGTGCAGCTCAATCCTGACGATGCTTCGCGTCATTTTCACAGGGACATATCCGGCTCCGAACCTTCGCCAGGAGCAACCGTTGCGAAAGCGCCCTTGATGTCGGCTATTTGCGCGCCCCCTGGTTTTGCGCCATGGATCCACGCCCGGTCAGTGCTGAAGGAATACAGCGGCAGATAATCAGGGAGTTCGCTGTCTTTCAAAACAGTGTTGTTGAGACTGTCGAGGATGAATGTGCCGCTGTCCGTACTCACCGACAGCACGGCATGAAAGAATTTTCTGCGGCGATCCTGGAGAACAACAAGCGACATGCTCTGCGCCGGGATACCGGCCCGCAGCAGAGCCGCCATCTTGAGGATGGCAAAATCCTCACAGTCGCCAGCCCGCCGCTCGAGGATTTCCGAAGGCTTCGCCCAATAGTCGAGCCTGCTGTAAACTGCACTGTCTTTCTTGTAGGCAATCGCGCGGTTTATGCTGCTGTTGACGAAGGACAGCTTGTCGCTGAACCCCCGGTCTTTGACCGCGTTAACGATCTCGGCAAAAGCAGCGCTCTTGCGCTCGCACGCACTGTTCGCGAAGCAGCCGGCGATGGCCCTGTAGACAGGTGCCCAGCGCGCCGAGACGGGAGAGTTGCGCATCGACAAGGCAACCGATCCGAACACACCGGGGATTATCGCCGCCGTCTGCACAGGATCTATGCCGGCATCGCCTCGCGACGTCGAATGAGCCTCCCCGTAATCAGCAACGGCTAGCCCGTAGCTGCCGGGAAACATATCTGTGCGGTAAGCTTCAGCAGGCCGCCAAGGCTGAAATCTCGCCAGCGAAACGCCGCCGAGGCATGGCGGCGCCTGCAACTTTTCCAGCTGCTCACCGGTCGCAGCGACATCCGCCACAATGGCATTCGCGAGTGCTGGCTGCGACAGGCCGACAAGGCCGACCGCTAGCAGGAGCATTTTGAGCCCGGTTGCCAGGCCAGCCTTTTCTTTTTTCATAACGCCCACCTTTGAATGTGGACGCTACCAATCTTGTCTCAAATTATTGGAAAGGAAGGTGGATAACTTTATCGCAAAGGGCTACGTCTATTCTGTATAAACTTTTATATACATTTATACTTATTTTTCCGCGTCATTGTCGTAAGGATTGCCAGCAAATTGGTCTGCTGCGGCAACATATATAGGGTTATATAAATATGATTTACCATGCGTAAAAAATAGTGGCAAATGCATATTAGGATATATGGAATAGATTACCAGACTGTTGCAAAGCCGAGATTACCGCTGTCTCTTCCAGAGAAATACCGGAGGGGTTTCAGCTATGGCGACCATTATCGAATTGGACAGTGTTTCAGGTTCCTCGGACGAACATTCTGCTTCCAATGAATACAGCGGCCTGGCATCGGCGGCAGGTATCCAGGTCGCGCAAGCAGCCTCGACCGAGCAACCGGCAGCAGCCGAGCCGGTGCCGGCGGATGTGGGCAACGGCGCAGCAGTGCAAACGGAAGCGCCGGCAGCGGCCAATGCACCAGCGGCTGCGGCGCCGAATGAATATGTGGCCGACGCCGGCAACACCGTGAGATTTCCGGCCAACGTCGCTATCGACAATATCCGAGTCGACGGCCGCCACCTTCTGCTCGAACAACCAGACGGCTCGGTGGTCGTCATCAAGGACGGTGCCCTGAACGTGCCGACCTTTATTCTCGGCGACATTGAGGTGCCGCGCGTCGCCTTGCTGGCGGCGCTTGAAGCAAGCCATGTCGACATTGCCTTCGGCGCCGACGGCTCGATCTCGGCGGGGCCGGGAAACGGGACGCCGGGCAGCGCCGGCGGAAACTTCGCGGTTCCAGTCGGTGGGATCGGCAATGGGTTCGATCTATCGGCATTGCTGCCGCCGACGGCCTTGCAGTTTGGCCGTTTGGAGCCGCGCGAACTGACGATTGGCGTCAGGGAGAAAGACTCTACCCCTTCGATTGATCCTGTAGCCTCGACCACGGTCTATGAGGCTGGCCTGCCGGCACGCAGCGGCGAGTCACATGGCTCGAATGAGCCTGCGACCTCGGAGACGACCTCTGGCACGATCGGCTTCAGCTCGCCGGACGGCGTGTCGGAAGTCTCGCTGGGCGGCCATGTGCTGACCGGCGTGCCCCAGACCTTCACCGACGCGACCGGCTCGCTGACAGCGAGCTATGTCTATGATCCCGCGACCGGCTTGGGCACGATCAGCTATTCCTATACGCTCATCGACAACACCTCCGGCGACACCACCAGCGTAAACCTCCCCGTCGCGGTGACGGACGCCGATGGCGATCCGGCAGCGCCAGGCAACCTGGCCATCAACATCGTCGACGACGCGCCGACGGCGATTGCCGACACGGACAGCATCGCGGCGGGTCAGTTCGGCCCCGCGACGGGTAATGTGCTTGCTGGCGGGACAGACGGCGTTGACGTCAACCTGACTGATGGGGCGGCCGACACGCAGGGCGCCGATGGTGCGACGGTGGTCGGGGTCACGAGCGGCACGACGAATTCCGATCTGGACGACGGCGGCACGCTTGGCGTGCAGATCCAGGGGACTTACGGCAAGCTGACGCTGAACGCCGACGGCACCTACAGCTATGCGCGCGATGCCGGCACGCCCGGCGGCGTCGACGACGTGTTCACCTACACCATCAAGGATGGCGACGGCGACCTGTCGCACACGACACTGACAATCTCGATCGGCGATGCACCGCCGGTGATCACCGACCTGACGCCCGAGGCCCGTGGCGGCGACGTGACGGTGAATGAAGAGGCGTTAAATGTCGGTACGCCGGGCGGGCCTGGGTCGAACCCGTCAAGCACGGCCGAGACCGGTACGGGCACCTTCACCATCTCTTCGCCCGACGGCATTGCCTCGCTGACGATCGGTGGTCAGGCCTTCATCACCAACGGCGTGTTCACGGCGGGCTCGTTCACGACGCCGGAGGGCAACACGCTGGCTGTGACTGCCTACGATGCCGCGACAGGTCAGGTGAGCTACACCTACACGCTCCTCGACAATGAGGCGCATCCCACCGCCCTCGGTGAGAACAGCCTGTTCGAGAACTTTGCAGTGGTGCTGACCGACCAGGACGGGCAGAGCGCCAACGATACACTCACCATTGACGTCGTCGACGATGTGCCGACGGCGAACGCCGACACCAACAGCGTCGCCGAGGGCGCCATCGCCACCGGCAACGTGCTGAGCGACGCCACCGATGACGTGTTCGGCGCCGACGGTGCGGCCGCCGGTGGCGGCGTTGTCGGCGTGGCCGCCGGCAGCAACACCGCCAGCCCGGTGAGCGGCGGGCTGGGCGCCGGCATCGCCGGCACCTACGGCACGCTGA